>CALWLV010000153.1 GCA_944381595.1 uncultured Roseburia sp. | reverse complement strand
TAGTATCCTGCTTTGATGAACTCATCGATAATATTGGCAAGATAACGCCGAATCTGAGGCTTACCTGATTTTGCATTATACACGAATAACAGTTTCTTCATATTGTTCCCTCCTTTATCCTGATTTCCCATTTCATACCTAAACCCCTATTGTCCTTATAATATATGCTGACTTAGATTTTTTCAAGCCTTTCCTGACAAATTTTATGAATTTTTTATTTATAAAAAGCGAAAAAGCGACAGCTCGGGAGTTTGACAGTTACAAAAAGAAAAAAACGCTGCAGGCCGCATAAAGCCTGTATTTTTTTGTCAAATTTTTCAATTTCCTCTTTCGTACTTTGTCGTACTGTGGTATAATGTAAAGGAAAGGACGGTGATTCTATGCGACTAAAGGTTTCTAAATCAAAAAATGCAGCTTCTCTTTATGTAATCAAATCAATTTATGACAGCAAGACACAGTCCAACACTTCTGTTATTGTTGAAAAACTTGGTACAGAAAAGGAACTGCGTGAAAAATTAAATGGTGCGGACCCATATGAATGGGCCAGAGAATATATAAAAAAACTGAATCAGGAAGAAAAAATGCAACAGCGGGAAGTCCTCGTTAAATTCAAACAGTCAAAACGGCTGACCAGGGAGCAGCAACGCCTTTTTTACGGTGGCTACCTTTTCCTGCAGCAGATTTACTACGATCTGGGAATTGACGGGATCTGTTCTGACATCTCCAAAGAATACAGGTTTACTTATGACCTCAACAGTATCCTCTCCCGTCTCCTTTACGGCAGGATTCTCTTTCCTTCCTCCAAGTTAAATACGTTCCAGGAATCTCAAAAATTTCTGGAACAGCCGGATTTCACTCTCCAGCACGTTTACCGTGCACTGGATGTCATCTGCGAAAAGGATGCTTTTATTCAGTCAGAACTGTATAAAAACAGCAAAGTTGTTTCATGCAGGAATGACAGGATACTTTTTTATGACTGTACAAACTTCTTTTTCGAAATCGAACAGGAAGATGGAATCAAGCAATACGGTCCTTCCAAAGAACACCGTCCCAACCCCATTGTCGAAATGGGACTGTTCATGGACGGAGACGGTATTCCTCTTGCTTTTTCCATCCATCCCGGAAACAAGGGAGAACAGCAGACCCTCATTCCTTTGGAACAGAAGATCATGAAGGATTTTCAGCATGCAAAGTTTATCGTCTGTACGGATGCAGGGCTCTCTTCTACTGCTAACAGAAAATTCAATGATAAACAGGACAGAGCTTTCATTACTACCCAATCCATAAAAAAGCTCAAAAAGCATCTGAAAGAATGGAGTCTCGATCCTGCCGGCTGGACATTGGAAGGGCACGAAACCGGAAAGGACGGCAGACCTGTCACCTTTGATATAAATGAAATTCAGAAAAACGCTGAATTGTCAGAAAAACTCAAAAACGCTACTTTTTATAAAGAAAGATGGATAAAAGAGGACAGACTGGAGCAAAAACTGATTGTGACATTTTCCATAAAATATAAGATTTATCAGCAAAACATACGCCAACGGCAAGTGGAACGTGCAACAAAGATGCTGGATGGAAATCTCTCTTCTTTCAAAAAGCACAATCAAAATGACTGCAGGCGATTTATCAAAAAAACAGGGGTGACTACGGATGGAGAAGTCGCCGACAAAGAAATCTACGAACTGGATTACCGTGTGATGGAAGAAGAAGCCAAATATGATGGTTTCTATGCCGTGTGTACAAATCTGGAAGATAATCCGCCGGTCATTGCAAAAATCAATCACAACCGCTGGGAGATTGAAGAATGTTTCCGGATTATGAAAACGGATTTCAAGTCAAGACCTGCTTACGTTCGAACAGAAAGCCGGATCAAGGCACACTTCATGACTTGTTTTTTATCCTTAGTGTTATTCCGTTATCTGGAAAAGAAACTGGAATATAAATATACCTGTGAAGATATCCTGGAAACACTTCGTGGTATGAACTTTCTCTCTGTTGCCGGAGAGGGATATATCCCTACATATACAAGAACGGATTTGACAGATTCACTTCATGAGACATTCGGCTTCCATACCGATTACGACATCGTCACGGAAAAACAAATGAAAAAAATTTTGAAAGACACCAAAAAATCGGAAAAAGGTACGCGAAAATTTTAAAATCAAAAAAATGCCAGAACCATTGATTTTACTGATGATTCTGGCATTTTGCTTTGTTCTAAGTGTCAAAGACGGGATTATAGCACGTTATGAATATGACAACAACAAAAATATCATTGACATAAAAATTTTTCCGTCGTATAACATAAGTAAAGATACTATTTGTTGTTTTGATACAGATGGGAGGATGATATGTACCATACACGATTAAATAACTACTTATCTGTTTTAAGGTCAGAGCTTGCGATGTTGAAGGAATCTCGTTTTCTTCAGACAAAACATTTTATTCAGCACGGTGATACCAGCGTATACAGCCATTGTATCGCTGTGGCATACACCAGTTGTGTAATTGCAGCTCGTTTTAGTCTGAAAATAAATATCCGTCATCTGGTTCGTGGTGCTTTGCTGCATGATTATTTTCTCTATGACTGGCATACACCGGATCAATCCCATAGATGGCATGGATTTACACATCCCAAGAAAGCATTACACAATGCACAGAAAGATTTTCAATTATCTTCTACTGAGCAGGATATTATTGCAAAACATATGTTTCCACTCACATTGATTCCTCCGATGAAAAAGGAAAGCTGGATTGTGACGATGGCAGATAAGTATTGTGCCCTGAGGGAAATATTTGCATAAAAATCAGGATTGTTACAACACATTTATTATTTGACCGATTCCGCTAAAAGGCAGCTCGTTGCAGAGCTGCCTTTTACTATCGTTGATATTCTTATTTATTGCAGGAATCCTGACAGGTGTCAATGGATGGATTAAAAGCATAGAAATTTTTGAAATCCAGATCATCCTGAACCATACGTAAGGCTTCACCGAATCTTTGGAAATGCACGATTTCTCTGGCTCTTAAGAATCGTATCGGATCTGCGATATCAGGATCTTTCACCAGTCTCAAGATATTATCATAGGTTGTTCTTGCTTTCTGTTCCGCAGCCATATCTTCCACGAGGTCTGTGATTGGGTCACCTTTGACCTGAAATTCACTGGCATTGAACGGTGTTCCTCCTGCTGCCTGTGGCCAGACTCCCAGTGTATGATCGACATAATATTTGTCAAATCCCGATGCCTTGATTTCTTCCGGCGAGAGATTACAGGTCAGCTGATGCACAATCGTTCCAACCATCTCTAAATGGGCCAACTCACTAGTACATAGATGTTGGTATTTGATTACAAATTCAAAAAAAGTGATAAAATCAGGGATAAAATCACAGCAGAAGCCGCTCATCAGAGCGGCTTTTGCATGCTAAATATGAAAGAAAATATCCAAAGAAAATTCGTTCTTCGAGTACCGGCCGATACCTCGGGTGGAAGGAAGATCATTGTAATATACAATTTTTTTAATACATTTTTTCAGCAAAATGTTTTTCATCATGGCAGGGCATGAGTCATCCTGTAAAGCGGCCAGAGCTTCTTCAAAAGTAGTTTTTTTCTCTTTAAATGCAGATATGTCCGGCAGATTAGCTTTCAGATTATCCATCGTGGATAATGTCTGGGTAATTTCATTCTGGACCACAGCGTTTCGCTGCAGATATTCCTGCTTGGTGTAGATGCCATCGTCCAGAGCATCTTTTTGCCTGGCATCTTTTTCGTACAGGGAAGCCAGTTTCTTTTCAAGGCTTGCCAGGAGCAGATTGCAGCGTTCCAATTCTTCCAGGTGATTGTTTTGAATTTCAATATCGAATGAAGCAATCGCCTGTTCCATTGCCCGGATAATTTCCCCGATAAATTCCCGGAATAAAACAGACCTGGTATGACAGCGCCGCTGGTTGTTACAAATCATGCTTGCAGACATTCTGCTGTTCCTGTGATACAGCTTATACGACATGGAATAGCCGCACTGACAGAAAAGCAGACCGGCAAACGGATTTTCAAGTGTGTCATTTTTGTGGATACACACATTTTTCCCTTTCTTTTCCATGGCAGCATGGTAGAGCCGTTCATCAATGATTGGTTTGTGAAGCCCGTCAATCAATAAACAATCTGTGTTGTGTGGGCGGTATTTGATTTGTTTTCCATCTTTGATTGTGGTAACAGTTTTGCGGTGGTTCCAACGGATTTTCCCGATATAAACCGGGTTTTCAATGATTCCTTTTAAAGCTGCAGCGGACCAGTATTTTGAATTGCGCGGTTTGATGCCCAGCTCATCCAGTCTGTTTGCGATTTTCTGGAACCCGTAATTCTCATTTACATACAAATCATAAATTAACTGGAGGGCGGAAGCTTCTTCCGGAACAGGTTCCAGTGTATGAATTGTCCTATGGCCCTCCCGGAAGGATATCTTTTTGTATCCATAAGGAGGAATGGAACCGAGATAATTCCCCTGTTTGACAGAGGCAAGGGTACCGCGCTGCAGAATTTCCTTGACATATTCAAGATAGTCGTTTCCCCGTGACAGCTCCATTTCAAAAAATTTCCGGTCATATTTATCATTCAGATCATAGGTTTTGTTTGGCGTGATAACCAGTGTTTTCGTAAAACGCAGGATATTGATAAGATGTCCGCAGTCCTCCAAATCTCCACGGCTTAACCGTTGTGGTTCTATCACATAAACGGCTTTGATAGACGGAGATTCAATCATCTTGAGCAGTCTTATCATCTGGGGACGGGCTGCAATGGTTTCTCCGGAAACAACTTCACGCAATATATTCTTCTCGGACAGTTCCACATGCAGAGAGTGGCGGGCATATTCACGAAGCTGCGTTTCGTGACGCTCCAGCACAGTTTCAACCGGCTCATTTGGATTATCCGATCTGGACTTACGCAGATAGGTTATGATTTCAGAGGGTTCAAAAGATGAGAGATGGTCAGACATTACGCGTTCTCCTTTCAGGTTATATGACCTATTATATCATCTCGCACAGTCAGAAACAATCCTTGTTTGAATATATTCAAATAATCCGCAAAGAAAGTCTCCTATAGTGAGATGACAAATAGCCGGATGTCAAGTACGATAAATGTGTAAAAAATAAGAAAGAGAGGAAGTGCAGGAATGAAAAAAAGACGATGGAAAAAGTGGTTTCCGGCAGTAGTTTTTTTTCTGTTCTGTCTGCTTGTGCCCCTCCTGTTTCCGGACAGGGCATATGCAAAAGAGGAGGAAGAGGAGATTGTCGTCTGGTACTCAAGTTATGCAAGCAGGAGCGCCAGATATTTTCAGCATACGGCTTATGAAACAAATGAATTCTCTCAGGGTGGAGACTGGTATGGCCAGTACTGGGATGGTTCCAAGTGGGTGGCCTATACCTCCAATAACATATTCGGAGCGGGAAAAAACCGTTATGAAACCGATATCCGTGTAACTAATATTGCGGGGGCAAAACCAACCCTGCAGAAAAGCACGCAGATTCGGTATTCCTACGGAACCACCTACATCTGCCAGGTATCAGCCCAGGCAAACAATGCACCTTTTCAGTTCCGGTTATTTACAAACTGGAACGTGGGAGAGAAAAACGATTTGTTTGACAGTATGAAAGGCAGGGGATATGCAGAATGTAAGATCATGGATCCGGTGGTGGGTTACTATTACACCATCAATCGTTCCGGCGGCAACAGCCTGGGAAACGTGGCGGGTGCATATTATCAGGAGAGTGCATCCATTCCCTTTGATATTACGGATAGGGGAAAGTATCTCCATGTCAAGGCAAAATCCTATACCGGCAAGCTCAGTGACGAGCTGGTGGTACCATTAAAGATGTCAGAAGAAAAAAGACCATTGTCGGTTGCCTGTGGAACCGGGATTGCGAAAGTCACGGCAGTGGGAGCCGTATCGGGAACAACGGTAACGGCGGTGAATGCGGCAGGAGCAAAAGGAAATTTCTATCCGGGGGAGACCATCACCCTGACCATGGAAACGGTAAGCAACGGAACCTTTACCGGGTGGAACCTGAACCGCGGGGTAAGTTACCGGTCCGGATATTCGGCAGGCACCGAAACAACGAAATTTATCATGCCAAATGGAGCCATAAAGGCTACGGCAGAAGGAAAGCTCTATCACCGGATTACGGTGCAGGCAGGACAGGGCATTCAGTCGGTTGTGCTGAATGGGAAGGAAATGGACGATTCCGGAAAGATAACGGCCATCTGCTATGAAGGAGACCGTTTTACCCTGCAGGCAGAGCAGAAACAGTATTATAAAAAGCCGGATTGGAAGGCAACGCCGGCTTCTTATTCCCAGACGGAGCAGACAGGACTGACCGCTGTCATGGGAACTTCGGATATTACATATACGGTCAGTGCACAAAAGGAAATTTATCAGGTATCGTATAACGGTCTCTCCGGAGCTTCTCCTGATGCGATTGAAGGAATATCCGACGAAGGGGGCTCGAAGCAGAAGATTACGGCAGTGGTGCCAACAAAGCCCGGGTTTACATTCCAGGGCTGGAAATGTACAACCGGACCGGATGATATGAAGAACAAAATTTATACGGCGGACGAAACTTATGAATTAAAGGGAAACCTGGTATTTACAGCACAGTGGACAGCAGATCAGTATACCGTAAAACTGCATACGGGGATTCCGGATGCAGCATCTTCTGCGGTGGAACATGCCAAAGAATTGCGGACCAGTGAGGGCATTGAATTAAAAGATGCGACCAGTGAGCAGATTCAGGCAAGCGGTGTTGGAAATTTCGGCGAAGTAACCAGCACAAAAGAAACGTCCTCCCGGTATCAGATTATTAGTGGGGAAGCCTATCGAATCAGCTCAATAAACTGGAAATACTGTAATACGGGAGCAAAGGTCAGTGATGTCAGCATATTTACATGGGGGCAGGACAGTGCCATCTGGGATGTTCAGAACATTGTGTATGACCATACCACTCAAAAATATTATATGGCAGGAAAGGCAACCGATACTTTTGCCTGGGCTCAGGCAAATGTTCCGGCCGGTTCCATTGATTACGGAACGGCATCCTCCCTGCTGGCAGGCTGTCTGTATCAGCCTTCCATAAGACCGGCTACCGTATCGGATTACAAATATTCACAGAGCTGGGTATGTCTGGGTTCTTCCTATAAGATTTATACGGATATCATAGAAACGGTAGAGTTAAAAGACGCGACCAGTGAGCAGATTGAAAAATACACATCGCTTCCGGGATTTGCAACCATGTGTATGACCGTTCCGAACAGAGATAATTATGGCAGCGAAATTTACTACTACGATTGGAATTACTCATTTAAAGGATTTGATTCCGAGCGGCCGTTAGGAAGTTCTACCGAAAATCATACCCTTACCTGGATTTACAGTGGCAGGATGGGATTAAGCAGTCTGCCAACTTATCTGTATCAGTTTTACCATAACAGTAGCAGCGATTATTATCATTGCAATTTTGGTTTCTCAGCCAACCACTTTTCCGGCGGATTAAATCAGAGTACCGAAGGAAAATTAAAAGCCGGCACCGTGATATATGATACCGCTTCCAAAGGATACTATATGTACAACGGATATGGAAGAGATGCGTTCCGGGAAAACAGAACAGGGGAAAGCTGGGTCTATCTTGGCACTTCCTATAAAATATCCATTCCAAATACCTGGGATTGGGTAGATACCGATACATCAAAGGGAGAGGGATACTATGTGAAAACCTTTACAAAATTTTCCACTGCAGTTCTGCCGCAGGTAACGGATACATCAGAGGGTGCCTTTTCCTTAAAAGGATGGAATGCATCCGCGTGGAAAAATTTGGATGGACAGACATACGAGCCGGGAACACGGCTGTCTGAAATTCCGGTGACAGGAGAGAAAACACTGGATTTGTATGCGGATTGGACGGCAAATACCTATACCATCCGTTATATGGGCAATGGTGGTGAAACAGAATCAGGAGACATCTGGTATGATGTAGAGTATCAGTATGATAAGACATATGTGTGGCCAAAATGCGTATTTAACAGACAGGCAGAGGATAACGGAACAACGACCTACCGGTTTACGGCATGGTATTCCAACAGCGGTTTGAATGGACCTGCACTGGAAGAAGGAGAAAGTTTTCAGAACCTTTCCAGCCGGAACGGAGCACGGATATACCGATATGCAGGCTGGAGTACCGATAAAATAGCCTACAGCATCCGATTCCATTCAAACGGTGCAAAGGAACAGGCAGCCATTGCGGATATGACCGGGCTTGGATATACCGATAAAGTCCGCCTTCCGGATACAAACGGATATTACACATATGCCGGCTATGAATTTGCAGGATGGTGCAGAGAGGAAATGTCCTATGAAGAATGGCAGAATGCAGATGTCAGACCACAGGTATATGGAACAGACAGGGAAGTGTATGGACTTGGAAACAAAAACGGACAGGTGGTGGACCTTTATGCACTGTGGAAACCGGCGGAAAATCAGACATATACCATAAAATATGATGGAAACGGAGCGGATTCCGGTGAAATGCAGGATCAGGTTGTATTCTGCGGAACAACGACCTACCTGAATCCAAACATTTTTGGAAAAACCAATTATGCATTTACAGGATGGAATACAAAGGCAGACGGTTCCGGAATTGCAAAAGCAGATAAAGACTGTATGGATTTTTCCGCAGGAAATGGAGACTGTATCACATTATATGCACAATGGAAACCGGAAGTATATTATGTGGAATACGATGGAAATGACGCGGATTTCGGGGAAATGGAGCAATCGGTATTTGTGTATGATACAGAAGAAAAGCTTCTCGCAAACAGTTATGAAAAAATAGGTTATCATACGGAAACTGCAAATACGTGGAATACAAAAGCAGATGGAACCGGAACCGGATATGCAGAGGAAGCGGTTGTAAATAATCTTACGGGAAGAAGCACAAATAAACAGATGAATAAGGTCAGGCTCTATGTCCAGTGGGTACCGAATCAATATACGCTTCATTATGACGGAAACGGAGCAGATTCCGGTAAAATGCAGGATCAGGTGAAGACATGGGGAACTTCGCTGGATTTTCAGAAAAACAACTATTCCAGAGAGGGATATGAGTTTCTTGGCTGGTCCCTGGAGGCAGATGGAAGCGGCGGTCTGTATCCGGATGGCTATTGTCTGCAGCAGGACCTGACAGAAGAACATCAGGATGTTCTTACCTTGTATGCACAATGGAAAGATGTGGAATCTCCGGTGTTTGTGGATGAAGACGGAAATAAGATTTCAGAAGATGAAGTGACACTGGGATGGACCAATGAAGATGTGATGTTCCGGTATTCTGCAGAAGATCTTGGAAGCGGTTTGAAAGAACTTGTGTTAAAAGATGAGAATGGAAAGGTCATCATGGAACATAGCAGCCTCATAAAGAAAAAAGTAAGTGATGAGGGAGTGACAAGATTCACCCTGACTGCGGAAGATAATAGTGGAAACAAGAGTTCCCTCAAAATTAATGTTCTCATTGATAAAACAAAACCGGTCATTGTAAATGAAGAAAGCTTCACCTATCCGGAAACGGGCAGGCTGCAGCTGCAGTTTCATACATCAGATCAGGGAGGCTCAGGATTGAAGCAGTTTTCTCTGTACAGCTCAGATAAGGAAGGAAGTGCAGCGTCCCTGGTATTGTTGAAAGAGGCAGCGATAACGGATACAGCAGCCGCAGATCTGGCCTATGAGTTCATCGATGATATGATAAGCGACAGTATGTATTATATGCTGCTGGCGGAAGATTGCGCCGGAAACAGAACAACACAGAGTTTTCATATCGATGCCTCCACCGGAATATCCGGAAAGGCATGGAAATATGACAAAACGACTGTGACAGATGATACCCTGGTACTGCCATATATCCAGCATGGGGATATGCGTACATGGTTTGAAATCTACTTAAACGGTTATCTGACGGAAGTCACATATGATTTTGATGATGACCTGAATGCACTGGGAGTAGCAGATGTCACACATGCGCTGCAGCCGGCGGCAAATGCGGTGGATCATCTGGAAATAGAACTTCCGACCACAATGGTATATGATCATATCTATACCGTTACAATCAGAGGAACAAGACAGCAAAGGGAAGTATCCATGAAGCTGTATTTAAAATATGTGGAAATGACAGAAAAACCACATGTATCCATCCGGTATCAGAACGGTATGGCAATGCCGAAAGACGGAGGAGAATGGCTGGATTATGAGAAACTGGCCAGAGAGGAAAAAGAAAGAATCCGCAGGTACCGGGAAAGCCTGATGGAACTGCCTGAGAATATGCGGAAACAGGAAAGTGAATGATTTGACTTTTCAAGAGAAAAAGAATATAATGAAAGCGAGGATAAAAAGATGGAAGAACAGACATACAGAACGGATGTCGGTGTGGGCGGAAACAGGGAGTATAAGGATACCCTGTTCCGGAAGATATTTGGATCAGAGGAGAATCGGAAGCATCTTCTTTCCCTGTATAATGCCCTGAACAATTCATCTTATGACAATCCGAATGACATGGAAATCATGACCATGGAGGATGTGTTGTATGTATCGATGAAAAATGACATTGCATTTGTTTTTGGAAGTGAAGTGAATCTGTATGAACACCAGAGTACCATTAAT
>CALWLV010000152.1 GCA_944381595.1 uncultured Roseburia sp. | reverse complement strand
GGTATTTTATTGTTTATCTGCGGTATGTGCGCCATTTCAGCGATGGTACTTCCGGGAATTTCCGGTTCTACCCTGATGCTGGTATTTGGATTCTATCAGGCCATTATGACCGGCATTGCAGGAATTTTACATTTGGAATTCAAATATTTTCTGGGATTATGTATTTTCGGATTTGGATGTATTGCAGGAATTTGCACTTCCGTAAAGGGATTAAAATATTTACTGGAAAAACATCGTTCTGCGATTATGTACTGTATCATTGGAATGATGATTGGTTCTTTCTATGCAATTGTGATGGGACCCACAAGTCTGGATGAACCGAGACCGGCTATGACATTGGAAACATTTCATATTATTTATTTCTTAATTGGCGGAGTAGTTATTTTAGGAATTCAGGGATTGAAGAAAGTATTCAACAGACATGCATAAAGAAAAAATCATCCTGATCATCGTACTCATTGTGGCGGCGTATTTATTTTGTCATTGGATCATAAAAAAAATGCGTCTGAAACCACAACAGGCGAACAGAACACAGGATGAAATTAATCATATGACAGGTAGGGAATTTGAAGAATTTGTAGCAGCAGTTTTAATGGGATGCGGGTTTACCATAGAAGAGATGACAAAGATTACAGGGGATTATGGTGCAGATATTGTTGTAAGCTTTAATGGAATCCGTATTGCGATTCAGTGTAAAAGATATCAGAATCCGGTAGGGATCAAAGCAGTACAGGAAGTAATCTCCGCTATGCGTCATTATGATTGTGAAGAGGCAATTGTAATTACCAATAGTGTATTTACCAGACAGGCAGAAATACTTGCGGGAGATCACGAAAATGTTTCACTCTGGGATGGTAAAAAATTATTGGAAATGCGCGATCAGGCTATAAAAAAATAGTTTATGCAAAATTGCAAAAAAAACTTGAAAATGTAATATAGTTATGATAATGTTAAGAATATAAATATGATATATTTATGTTTTGAAAGGAGAATGAATTATGACGACAAGAGTGAAGAAAACAACAGATACTAAAGCTGCAGAAGAGAAAAAAGAAGTAAAACCGGCAGCAGAAGCAAAAGAGGTAAAACCGGTAGAAGAAGTAAAGCCAGAACCTGCAAAGAGAGGAAGAAAGCCGGCAGCTGCGAAAGCTGAGGAAACAAAGAAAGAACCTGCAAAGAGAGGCAGAAAACCGGCAGCAGAAAAGAAAGCGGAAGAAGCTGTAAAGAAGAATGTCGTATTACAGTTTGATTTTGGTCAGTATGTATCAGATGAAATCGTAGATGCATGCGTCAAAGCATATGAGGCAGAAAATAAAACAAAGATTCAGTCCATTGATGTATATGTAAAACCGGCAGATAAGAAAGCTTATTATGTAGTAAATGGTAAGAGTGCAGGTTTTGTGGATTTATAAGACATGTAGTAGATAAGGCCAGGTGATTGCCTGGTCTTTTTCTGATTTTAGAGTAAATAAATGGAGTTTGAAGTGAAAAATCTATTTCAATATTTAAAAGATTATAAAGTTGAGACCATATGTGCTCCTCTTTTTAAAATGCTGGAAGCTACGTTCGAATTATTTGTACCGCTTGTTATGGCTGCGATGATTGATTATGGAATCGCAGGAAATAATAAAAGCTATATATGGAAAATGTCGGGGATTTTAATTACACTGGGACTGATAGGACTTGTTTGTTCTATTACAGCCCAATATTTTTCGGCAAAGGCAGCTTCTGGATTTGCAGCAAAAGTAAAAACTGCTTTGTTTGACAAATTGCAGAATATGACTTTTTCAGATATGGATGAGCTGGGTGCATCTACGATGATAAATAGGATGACAACAGATGTAAATCAGGTGCAGACAGGGGTTAATATGGTACTCCGGCTGTTTTTGCGCTCCCCTTTTATCGTATTTGGCGCCATGATTATGGCATTTACCGTGGATGTAAAAGCAGCACTGGTTTTTGTTGTAGTGATTCCTGTATTATCTGTGATTGTATTGGGAATTATTGTCATGACAATTCCGCTTTATAAAAATGTACAGAGACAGCTGGATAATGTTCTGGAGAAAACAAGAGAAAATCTGACAGGCATTCGAGTGATTCGGGCATTTGGCAAAGAAGAAGATGAAATGCGGGAATTTGAAGGTAAAAATAATGCACTCACAAGATTTCAACAGTTTGTGGGAAAAATTTCAGCATTGATGAACCCGGTCACATACATTATCATTAATATTGCAGTCTGTGCCTTGATTTATGTGGGTGCCATACGTGTGGAAGCCGGTATTTTAACACAGGGTGCAGTAGTGGCATTGTATAACTATATGTCTCAAATTCTGGTGGAATTAATCAAACTTGCCAATTTGATTATTACCATGACAAAATCAGCAGCCAGTGCACAGAGAATTGGAACCATTTTATCTATGAAGGAAAAACCGGAGTCAAAGTCTGATTTGCAGACAAAGGAATGTCCGGAGAAGGAAGCAAAGGTTGTATTTGATCATGTATCGTTTACCTATCGAAATGCAGGGGAAGAATCTCTGACAGATATCCACTTTACAGTAAAGGAGGGCGAAACAGTAGGTATTATAGGAGGTACCGGTTCGGGAAAAACTTCTTTGGTACATTTGATTCCGGCATTTTATCCGGCGTCACAGGGTACCGTATATGTGGATGGACAAGATGTGCGAACTTATGATGTGGATTGTTTGAGAAACAAAATCGGAATTGTAATGCAAAAGGCGGTTTTGTTTCAGGGAACTTTGCGTGAAAATATGCTTTGGGGAAATGAAGAGGCATCGGACGAGCAAATCAAAGAGGCAATCCGGCTGGCTCAGGGAGCAGATATCCTGGAGAAAAAAGAAGAGGGACTGAATACTTTGGTGGAACAGGGAGGCAGAAATTTTTCCGGTGGACAGAGACAGCGGTTGACCATTGCCAGAGCACTGGTGAGAAAACCGGAAATCCTGATTCTGGATGATAGTGCCTCTGCATTGGATTATGCCACAGAGGCAGCATTGAGAAAATCTCTGAAGAGTTTGCCTTATCACCCAACGACATTCATTGTGTCACAAAGAACCTCTTCCATTATGTATGCGGATAAAATTATTGTTCTGGATGATGGAAAAATCGCAGGACTGGGTACCCATGAGGAATTGTTGGAGAATTGCTCTGTATATCAGGAAATATATGCGTCCCAGTTCCGAAGAGAAGGGAAGGAGGCACTGGCATGAAGAGAAACACAATTCGTAAAGTATTAAATTATATCAGAAAATATCAGCACTATGTGATTTTATCTGTTGTGCTTGCAGCGATTTCTGTTGCATTATCGTTATATGTTCCAATTCTTGCCGGACGTGCCATAGATTGCATATTAGGACCTGGAAATGTGGATTTTGCAGGAATTACAAAGATACTCCTCTGGATTGTGGGAATCGTATTGGTGACATCCCTTTGTCAATGGATGATGAATATCTGCAATAACAAAATTACTTATCAGGTTATCAATGATATCCGAAAAGATGCATTTCGAAAAATAGGAGTACTCCCGTTAAAATATGTGGACAGCCATCCACAGGGAGAAATTGTCAGCAAAGTAATTTCGGATGTAGATCAGTTTGCAGATGGATTACTGATGGGATTTACCCAGTTATTTACCGGTGTGATTACGATTATTGGCACACTGGGATTTATGTTGTCCATAAATGTGAAGATTACTCTGGTGGTGGTTGTGATTACGCCATTATCTTTGTTAGTTGCAAAATACATCGCCAAAAACACCTATCATATGTTCCGGGTGCAGTCGGAAACAAGAGCAGAACAGACGGCGTTTATTGATGAAATGCTGTCAAATCTTAAGGTTGTTAAGGCATACAGTCAGGAAAAACATAATATGGAGCGGTTTGAAGAGACAAATGAACGGCTTAGAAAAGCATCCTTAAAAGCAACCTTTTTCTCATCCATTACGAATCCTGCAACAAGATTTGTAAATAATGTGGTATATGCGGGAGTAGGATTGACAGGAGCATTGGCAGCATTAAATGGAGGGATTACTGTTGGTGGATTATCCAGTTTTTTAAATTATGCGAATCAGTATACCAAGCCTTTTAATGAAATATCCGGAGTTTTAACAGAGCTTCAAAATGCCATCGCATGTGCGGACCGTATTTTTCAATTCTTGGAAGAAGAGGTGGAAATACCGGATTTAGAAGACGCACTGGTATTAAAAGATGCAAGAGGAGAAATCCGGATGGAGCATGTAGATTTCTCCTATATGCCGGACCGTGAATTGATTAAGGACTTTCATCTGAATGTAAAACCAGGACAGAGAATTGCCATTGTTGGACCGACAGGATGTGGAAAGACAACATTAATTAATCTGCTGATGAGATTTTATGATGTGGATGAAGGCAGTATATCGGTAGATCAGACAGATATCAGGGATATTACCAGACATTCCCTCAGAAAAAATTATGGCATGGTATTGCAGGAAACCTGGCTGAAGGCAGGTACCATCAGAGAAAATATTGCCTTTGGAAAACCAAATGCAACACAGGAAGAAATCGAGCAGGCAGCAAAGGCTTCCTATGCTCATAGTTTTATCAAACGTTTGCCGGATGGATATGATACTTATATTGCAGAAGATGGAGGAAGTCTTTCACAGGGACAGAAACAGCTCCTTTGTATTGCAAGAATTATGCTTTGTCTGCCTCCAATTTTAATTCTGGACGAGGCAACTTCATCCATCGATACCCTTACGGAAATTAAGATTCAGGAAGCATTTACAAAATTAATGAAGGGTCGTACAAGCTTTGTGGTAGCCCATCGCCTTTCCACCATTTTAGAAGCAGATGTAATTCTGGTGATGAAAGATGGAAAAATTATGGAACAGGGAAATCATGAAACACTATTGAAAAAAGACGGATTTTATGCGAAACTATATCACAGTCAGTTTGCAGATTAGAAAATGAAAGGAAAGGAGAAAAGATATGGCTGAAATAATAAGCAATTTACTTCAGTATCTCAATATCATATATAATTTTACATTTTGGAAATCCCTGATTATTATGGCGGTATTATCTTTTCTCTATTTTTTTGGTTGTGCATTTGTTCCGGGATTGAAAAAGAAACTGACATCAGCAACTGTTTTTGCCGGATTAC
The DNA here is from genome assembly GCA_944381595.1 of uncultured Roseburia sp. Lineage (GTDB taxonomy): Bacteria > Bacillota > Clostridia > Lachnospirales > Lachnospiraceae > CAG-303. The sequence continues at coordinate 6,179 of CALWLV010000152.1, read as the reverse complement.
TTTTGGCTTTTTATCTTTCCCAGGTCATCGGAATTACCTTATTAAATCGCAGTATCACGGAAGAGGCCCGATTCGATTTGAATCTGGTGGAGGTATATCGGATTGCGCTCAATGGAAATGATGTGTTTTTCACCCAGATTATCGGAAATATATTGATGTTTGTCCCTTTTGGAATTTTAGTACCGATGTGTTTTGTAAGAATGAGGGGGGTATTCAGAATGTTGATTCTGTCATTCCTTTTTTCTATTTTTATCGAACTGACCCAGCTATATACCCATACCGGATTATTTGAGCTGGTGGATTTACTGAATAATACATTAGGTGGAGTCATTGGTTATATTCTTTTTATTCTGCCATACAAAGTATATGAATTTTATGAAAATAAAAAATATAAAAATATACTTGACAAATAAGAGAATATCATGTATTATATTCATGTTTGCGACACATGAATGCAAATGCTGGCATGGCACAGTTGGTAGCGCGTCACATTGGTAATGTGGAGGTCACGGGTTCGATTCCCGTTGCTAGCTTTTCAAATAGCGTAGATACAAGGGTTTGCGGGAACGGAAATTAAAACGTAACCCAAAACGTAACCTCAATCTTATGAAAAAGGGGCTGTCAATAGACAGTCCCTTGATTTTTTATTTCATAAAATAAAAAACGATTGGAGAATATCTATTCATGGATGTAGCAATTTTTCTTTAATTATGGTATACTGAACAGGCAAAACAAATTATTGACAGATTGCCAGATTATAAAATAGGAAATTTGTTATTGTTCTTAAAAGGAATGGAGTTTGACGATGATATAGAAGACGATTTATTTTGTCAAAAAATGTATGAGGATTATTTGAACAATTCGGATCCGGAAAAACATGAGACAATAACTATTGAAGAATTAGCCGCAAGGGAAGGGATAGACCTATGAAATCGTGGCGATATCTATAAAATGGCGCACGTTTCTAACGGATGAAAGTTCCTAATCCGCCCTAGTAGTGGGAAAGATATAGCCGAGACCAAGGATGTCCTATTCAAAACAATGATTATGATTAACGTGAGGGGAATCTGAAGGAAGGTGGAGACAAATCTCTGGTCTGATGAACAGAAATCACATCAGTCTCTGTTTTTTACTGACTTCCCAGTCTTTCAATTTTTATTATACAATATCATTGAAATTGTGCGAATTGACTTGACAAATTAAAAAAAAATAGTATATTAAGCTTGTCAGATAAATATTGAACGTGTGTATGAGGGGTGGTTATGAGAAAGTTAAGGAGTTTTTTAGTTACATTGATGTTTATTGGAGTGTTTGCCATTAATATGGTGTCATTAACGCAGGCGAAAAATGGCGAAAATATCACATTAGGGCGGGGCATTATTACAGCAAATACAGGGTACGAGAGGAAAATTAATAATTCTTCCGTGTATGCTAAATGTGTTTCTGCTGCATATGAAAATACTGGTTCTAAAATAGGCTCATGTAAAGGAATCGTGCAGGGAAGTAACGGAAATACGAGTTCATCAGTTGGAAATCCGGGAAACAGTCCTACATATGATTTTTCAGTTGGTCAAAGTCATTATATGATTAATTTTGTCTATGAAGACGGATACCCGTTTGCAAGGATTCATTTTAGGGCAACTTATAATGCATATTATACGATTTTCACGTTTAATTGGGGCCCTATGTCGGCAATTTATTAAAAATATTTTTAAATATTGCCAATATTGGCTTTGCTTCTATTGGCAATATATTTTGAGTAGGAAGATAGTAATTGTAAGTAATAGAGGTAGGAGAAAATGGTTATGAAGGGTTGTTTGAAAATGGAACTGCATCGTCTGTTCCGCGCAAAAAGTCTGTGGGTGGCATTGTTCATTGCTTTTTGTTTTGTGGCAAGTCATATTCTGCAGATTGTGTTGCCGTATGCACAGGAAAATGTAGCGTTGGACAGTCTCAGATATCATTCCTTTCATTTCCCGTTTTCGGCCTGTATGTTTTTTATGGGATATGATATGTATGGCTGGCAGGGCGAGATTTTGTACCGGCTTATGCCGTTGCTGGCTGCTATTCCTTTTGCGAATTCTTATTTTTGTGATATTTCTGAGGGATATATTAAGAACCTGCAGGGAAAGTGCAGGAAAGAACATTATCTGATTGCAAAATATGCTGTGACGTTTCTGTCCGGCGGACTTGTCATGTCTGTACCTTTTATTCTGGATATGGTCTGCTGCATGGCGTTACTGCCCACACATCAGCCGGTTCCAATCGGGGTATTTGAAATTTCTCTTTCTTATTCCGCTTTGTATTACGATCATACGATACTTTTTATTCTTTTGTATTTATTTGTCGATTTTCTCATCGGAGGATTATATGCGGTTACCGTATTTCTGGGAACAGAATTCATCGCAAATAAATATCTTCTTGTTGTGTTTCCGTATATTTGCGTAATGATATGGCAGTTACTGCTGCAGATGTTGCAGATTTCGGGCTTGGATCCAGTTGAGCTGTCGAATCCGGCATATGAAAGTGCAACAGTATTTCGGTGCCTGTGCCTGTTTTTGGTGTGGTTTGGAATTACTTTTTTTGTATTTTTTATCAGGGGGAGGCGAAGAGATGAAGTGGTGTAAAAAGAAAATACCGGCCGTCATGGTATGTTTTAGTCTGGCGTTTGTCTGGCTGTTTTGTTTTCTTAAGGTAAACAAAGAATATGCGGTTGAAGCATGGGAAGGCTATCGTCTGGGGGAAACGTATCAGGCAATGGGTCGGGAAGTTACCTGGAATTCCCTGCAGCGAATGACCCGGGAAGAAGTGCTGGAAAAATTTGATTCGGTTTTACAACAGGAATTCCAACAGAGTCAGATTAGCATAACGGAAGGAGAGAATGAATACTGCGTAGTCGGGGCCTCGATAAAAAATCTGACGGATGTAGCGATCAGCCCGGAATTTTTTCACTGGGAAGTGCAGTGCGGTTCGTATTCTAATGGGGCAACTTATATGACCAGCCTGGTAAATGCCGGTATTTCGGATGAAATCCAGCCGGGAGAGACAATCGATGTATGGGTTTTTTATAATATAAATGATGTGTTTCGTGAAGAGATGAAAGATCATCCAATTCGAATTTATGTGTCGATTTATCCGGAACGGATTTATTTGGAGGATGAGTTATGAGGAGAAATTACAAAACGTTTTTTTTCTTTCTGGTGCTACTTTTGGCAGTAGCAGCCCTGGCTGGAATCAACCGGTATCAGGAGTGGCAGAATGAGTCACAGGAAAAGGAAGGGATAAAAAATGCAGCAGAGCGCGGAGATACTTATGTTGCCTTGGGAGAGAAAATCACCATGGAAAACATTGATTATATTTTGGAATCTGCAGAACTGCAGCCAGAAGTTCCGGATGAGGACGGATATTATGCGCAGCGGGGGAAAGTACAGCCGGAAATTGAATTCTGGACCAGTCCGGCGCGGAGTGAAATCATTTATGAGCAGGAGCTGACATATACTCGCCTGAGGGTAAAGATTCAGAACCATTCCGGAAAGACGAAGACATACCCGAAGACGGATTTGCGGATTTATAATGTGGAGGAAAAAACGCTGGGGGAATTTTTTGATTTCTGTGATTTTCGTGCATGGAATGCGGATGGAGAAGAAATGGAATGGAATTATTCACTTGAGGACGGCGGATGTGTCACACTGGAGTTTCTCTATGTAACCTTTCTGCCTTCCAGCTATGACCTTTATCTGGTTATTCCAAAGGAAGATGGTAGCGGAGAATCAAGCCTCTTTCTTTCCCTGAATCTGGTACAGCCACAGAAGAAGGAACGGGATCTGGCAATGATTAAGACATATGGAAATACAAATTATGATCTTATGAATCTTTCTTCCGGTTCGGTTATTCCAGAGCAGTATTTTTTCGATTCGGATGAGACGGTAGGAAGAATGACAGAAGTGCCGGAAATGGGAGAAATTTATGATTCCAAAAAGTATACGTTGCTGCAGGCAGATGTATTTGAAGAGTATGAGGAGTTGCCGGAGAGCTTTCGAAATAGAGATTATCTGAAAGAAATGAGAGCAGTATATGAAGAGAGATATGGTTTTACAGAAGAAGATCTGCGCTATCTTGTACTGACGGTAAAACTAGAACAGTTTCAGAATATACAGGAGACCATACCGGTAACCGTATCTCAGGCGATGTGGCTTTATAACAGGAAGGAGGAAACCTTCATCTGTCCGATTGGATATCCGGACGATTATGAAGTAGCAGAAAGTGAAGAAGATACGTATGTTCATGTGGATACGTATCAGGACGGAACGGGAGATGTGCATTATATCCGTGCTGCTTATATTATCTGGCCGGGTGCATTGGAGGATGTATATCTGTGGACACATGATGGATGCCTTAGAGAGGGGGAAGAGAACATTTATGCTACTGCCAAAAGCGGAGCTTTGCGTGATCTTGGAGGTGGAATTCATGTTGAAACGGATTAAAGAGCAGCCAAATCCTGTGCATTCTTTTTTGCGGCTGTTTCTGTCGGATATCCGGGAGCAGATTTTGAAACGCTGGTATTATTTTGTACTGCTGGTTCCGTTACTTGTTTACCAGTGGATGTCATTGTGCAGTATGAGTAGAATTTCCGGTTTGTCCGGCAGACCCGGATTTATGGATTTGATTATTTATCTGTTTTATGGAGAACAGGAGTATATTCCAAATGTATCGCCTTTTAAGGTCCGGGTGGAGTTTCTGGTTATGCAGGTTCTTCTGGCATATATGACAGCGTATTATCCGGTCCGTGATTTATCTGTTCGTGGAAGGCAAATTTTTATCCGGGTGGGAGGAAATGTTATATGGTGGTACAGTAAGTGCCTCTGGCTGACGCTGACAGTTGGATTATTTTATTTTGTAATCTGGATTACGGCCGCAATCCTGACAGGAGGTCTCAGTCTGCAGCCGGACAGTAACCTACTCTTGGTATACGGAGAAATAAACTGGCTGGGACAGCCAGCAGAATATGTCTTGTATTGTCTTCTTCTGCCACTGGCAGCAAACCTGGCGGTGCTGTTTGTACAAATGTTGCTGTCTTTACTCACAGCTCCGGTATATGGATTCTTCTTCGTTGTTTTTCAGCTACTTTTGTCTTTTTACTTTTATTCTCCACTGCTTCCAGGCAATTATCAGATGTTTAACCGCCTGGAGCCTGCCAGGGGAAATGGGATTATGGTCTTGCCGTCTCTTTTCTTATGCGGTGCAGTCATCCTGATTTGCATTGTAACCGGGGCGGTTTATATGAAAAAGAGAGATATTTTGTAGAAGGGAGCATTTATGTATTACATACAGGTAAATGATTACAGCAAAAAATTAAAAGGCAATTATGTGTTAAAAAATGTAAACGTGCGGTTTGAGGAAGGTCATGTATACGGACTGAAGGGAAAAAACGGTTCTGGCAAAACTATGCTGATGCGCGCTATATCAGGATTGATTCATCCAACGTCCGGGCATGTGGATATCAATGAACAGATATTGGGCAGGGATATTTCTTATCCGGACAGTCTGGGACTGCTTCTGGAAAACCCTGCATTCCTGAATGGTGAAACTGGGTTCGAGAATCTTTCCCTGCTGGCAAAACTGAAAAATCAGATTACGGAGGAAGAGATCCGCCAGACACTGATTGATGTGGGACTTGACCCGGATGATAAGCGGAAGTATTATAAGTATTCCCTAGGAATGAAGCAGAAACTGGGAATTGCAGCAGCAATTATGGAGAAACCGAAGCTGATTATTCTGGATGAACCAATCAATGCATTAGACAGTGAGACTGCAGAGAAAATTAAGAATATTATCCTGCGTGAAAAGGGGCGGGGAGCGTTAGTAATTCTTGCCTGTCATGATACGGAGGAATTGGAATACTTGTCAGATATTATTGTAGAAATCAGTGAGGGAGAGATACAGGGGATTTCTGACAGCATTGCATAAAAAGCTTTTAATAAAAAGTCCTCAAATAAAGTACTATGAGATTGCTAAATTGCGCAGAAAGACCGCAGAGCCGATTTTGCTTACCAAGAATATTGTGAAAAAGATAGCTGAGAGAGTTCTCAGCTATCTTTTTTTCGTTTCACCAATCATTCATGGATTTCACAAAAATTCCACACTTTCAACACAAAAACAACGCGTTATAAGCATAAGAT
>CALWLV010000151.1 GCA_944381595.1 uncultured Roseburia sp. | reverse complement strand
GGCAACCTGTTTTATGGGGCTGATCATAGGAAATACCTTTTTTAACTGGGACCAGCCGGATAGCTTTTGTACGACCATTAGTGGAGAATTATTTGAGAGCTTGAACTGTGGAGCAGTTATGCTTACATTTTTATTCTGTGTTCTCCTGGGAATGTATGTGGTTAGTATGATCTGCCTGACTGCATACTGGCTGTTCCGTTCCTATGTAGTGGGAGCACTTCTTGGTCTCGCTGTCTGTATAGGCGGTCAGGGTCCGGTGATTTCGTATAATGCCAATCGAGGCGTGTTTTACTCAAATCTGACAAGTGGAATTGACACCCGATATCAATTTTGGTATCCGCTGCTTGTGGTCATCATTCTTGCGGCAATCGGAATGATGAAAAGGAAAAGAGAGTTTATAGCAAAGACAGGGGTGTGGTTATGAAGAAAAAGCATTATATTCAGAAACTTGGAAATTGTATCTGTTATGATTTGCGGGAGGGAGTTCTTGGCATGTTTCCTCTCTATATTCTGGCTGGCTGCTTTATGGCATTTTTTGCCTATGATGCGGGACTTCGTCTGGAAAGAACTGTGGGCAATCCGTCAGCACTGGATTTGGCAGTTTATGTCTTTCAGGGAATGGGGGAATATATCTATGTGAAAGGCGGCCCACAGTTTGAAATCCCAATAGCATATCTTGTCATTGCACTGCTGAGCGGATTGTTTGCCTGCTATTATTCCCGAAGGGAATGGAACATGAGGGGGAATACTTATATTCCAAGATATGGCACCAAGGGAATTTGGTGGTTCTCCAAATGTATCTGGTGTATGATGCAGATGATCGTGTTATATGGAATTTTTTTCCTCATTTTCTGGATTATGGCGGCAGTGGGGGGAAATCCAACTCTGACGTTAAGCAGTGGGATTGCTGCCTCCCTGGATGGAATGCCATTAACTTATGATACTGCCAGTTTTCTCCTGTATATTTATGTGTTGGGACCGGTGACAGCCATTGCGTTAAATCAACTCCTGGTGACGCTGCAGATGCTGTTTCATCCGGTGGCAGGATATACACTGGTTATGGGAATTCTGACTGCTTCAGCCTATTTCTTTCGGGGGTATCTGGTGGGAAATAATCAGATGCTTTTGTGGACGGTGCTTTTCAGGCCGGACGGAATCCGATTTTCTCGGGGGCTGTTTTACGCTCTTATGATTTGGTTATTATGCGTATTAGCAGGAAGATGGATTATTTCTAAAAAAGATATTTTATAAGAAGTAAGAGAAGACGTGGTTTGATTCCATTGTTCTTCTCTTTTTTGATATTAAAAAAAATCAAAAACTATGCTTATTATTTTCCTGTTGAAAAAAGTAGAATTATATTATATAATAATCGGTAAGTTTATTTTATAGACAGCAGGAGGATGAAACATGAAATATCAGATCGCATGTATTCCGGGAGATGGAATCGGACCGGAAATTGTTGCAGAAGCAAAGAAAGTATTGGATAAAATCGGAAGTAAATTCGGACATGAGTTTCTATACACAGAAGTGCTTATGGGAGGCGTATCCATTGATGCATATGGTGTGCCTTTGACCGATGAGGCACTGGAAACTGCAAGAAAGAGCGATGCAGTCCTTCTTGGAGCTGTCGGGGGAAGAGTCGGTGTGGACAGCTGGTATGATTTGCCGCCACATTTAAGACCGGAAGCAGGTCTTTTGGCCATTCGTAAAGGACTTGGACTTTTTGCAAATTTAAGACCGTCTTATCTTTATCCGGAATTAAAGAAGGCATGTCCGTTGAAGGAATCCATTGCAGATGCAGGATTTGACATGATGATTGTCAGAGAACTGACAGGCGGACTTTACTTTGGAAACAGGGAAACAAAAGAAGTGGACGGCGTGATGACAGCGGTTGACACACTTACCTACAATGAGAATGAAATCCGCAGAATTGTGGTGAAGGCCTTTGATATTGCCATGAAGAGAAGAAAGAAAGTCACAAGTGTAGATAAGGCAAATGTGCTGGATTCTTCCAGATTATGGAGAAAAATTGTGGCGGAAGTGGCAAAGGACTATCCGGAAGTTACAGTAGAAGATATGCTGGTAGATAATTGTGCCATGCAGTTGGTGAAAGATCCTGCACAGTTTGATGTTGTTGTGACAGAGAATATGTTCGGGGATATTCTTTCTGACGAGGCAAGTATGGTAACCGGTTCCATTGGAATGTTGTCTTCTGCAAGTTTGAGTGAAGGAAAATTAGGACTTTATGAGCCAAGTCATGGTGCTGCACCGGACATTGCCGGACAGAATCTTGCAAATCCCATTGCAACGATTCTTTCTGCTGCCATGATGCTTCGTTACTCCTTTGATTTGGATCAGGAGGCAGATGCAGTGGAAGCTGCTGTAAAACAGGTATTAAAAGACGGCATCCGCACGGTGGATATTATGACGGAAGGTTGCACACAGGTCAGCTGTTCCGGTATGGGTGACGCAATCTGTGACAGAATATAAGAGTTTAGTGATAGAAAGGAAGAAATTATGAGAAGTGATGCAGTAACAAAAGGGATGCAACAGGCACCTCACCGTTCTCTGTTTAACGCACTGGGAATGACAGAAGAAGAATTAAAGAAACCATTGATCGGTATTGTAAGTTCCTATAATGAAATTGTACCGGGACATATGAATATAGATAAAATTGCAAACGCAGTCAAACTGGGTGTTGCCATGGCAGGAGGAACTCCGGTAATGTTTCCGGCGATTGCAGTCTGCGACGGAATTGCCATGGGGCATACCGGTATGAAATATTCTCTGGTTACCAGAGATCTGATTGCAGACTCTACGGAATGTATGGCATTGGCGCATCAGTTCGATGCACTTGTTATGATTCCAAACTGTGATAAGAACGTTCCGGGACTTTTGATGGCGGCAGCCAGATTAAATATTCCCACTATTTTCGTAAGCGGAGGTCCGATGCTTGCAGGACATGTGAAGGGAAAGAAAACTTCTCTTTCCAGTATGTTTGAGGCAGTGGGTTCCTATGCGGCCGGAACCATGACAGAAGAAGATGTGAAGGATTTTGAGGAACATGCATGTCCTACCTGTGGTTCCTGTTCCGGTATGTATACTGCAAATTCCATGAACTGTCTGACAGAGGTACTTGGTATGGGATTAAAAGGAAATGGAACGATTCCGGCAGTATATTCCGAAAGAATCAAACTTGCAAAACATGCAGGTATGCAGATTATGGAGTTGTTAAAGAATAATATTCGTCCGCGGGATATTATGACAGAGAAGGCTTTTCACAATGCTCTGACAGTTGACATGGCGCTGGGATGCAGCACCAACAGTATGCTTCATCTTCCGGCTATCGCTCATGAAGCAGGTGTGGAAATCAATCTGGATATTGCAAATGAAATCAGCGCAAAGACTCCAAACCTTTGTCATCTGGCACCGGCAGGACATACCTATATCGAAGAATTGAATGAGGCCGGCGGTGTATATGCAGTCATGAATGAGTTAAATAAGAAAGGTCTCTTACATACAGACTGTATGACAGTGACAGGAAAGACGGTAGGAGAAAATATCGAGGGATGCATTAACCGTAATCCGGAAGTAATTCGTCCAATCGAAAATCCATACAGTGAAGTGGGCGGTATTGCAGTGTTGAGAGGTAATCTTGCACCGGATTCTGCAGTGGTAAAACGTTCTGCAGTGGCTCCTGAGATGTTAAAACACGAGGGACCTGCGAGAGTTTTCGACTGTGAAGAAGATGCCATTGCAGCCATCAAAGGTGGTAAGATTGTGGCTGGTGACGTGGTGGTCATCCGCTATGAAGGACCAAAGGGAGGTCCGGGTATGAGAGAAATGTTAAATCCTACCTCTGCCATAGCAGGTATGGGACTGGGATCCAGTGTGGCATTGATTACGGACGGACGCTTTTCAGGAGCCTCCAGAGGGGCTTCAATTGGTCATGTTTCACCAGAGGCTGCCATGGGCGGATCTATTGCATTGGTAGAAGAAGGCGATATTATCAGTATTGATATTGATCAGCATGCACTGAATGTGAAAGTTTCCGATGAGGTGTTAGCAGAGAGAAAGAAAAACTGGAAACCAAGAAAGAAGGAAGTATCCGGATATCTGGCAAGATATGCGGCACTGGTTACTTCTGCTGATAAGGGTGCAGTATTAAAATCTGTGGAATAGAAAATAAACAGGAGGAATGAAAAAGTATGTTATTATCGGGTTCAGAAATTATTATTGAATGTTTAAAAGAACAGGGTGTAGATACCGTATTTGGTTATCCGGGCGGAACCATCCTGAATGTATACGATGAATTATATAAGCACTCAGATGAAATCAGACATATCCTCACATCCCACGAACAGGGAGCAGCACATGCCGCAGACGGATATGCCAGAGCAACCGGTAAGGTCGGTGTATGTATGGCAACATCCGGTCCGGGTGCAACCAACCTTGTGACAGGAATCGCAACTGCTTATATGGATTCCATTCCAATGGTTGCAATTACTGCAAATGTAGGAAAATCAATGATTGGAAAAGATTCTTTCCAGGAAATCGACATTGCAGGTGTGACGATGCCGATTACCAAGCATAATTTTATTGTAAAGGATATTAAGGATATTGCACCAACATTAAGAAGGGCATTTAAGATTGCAAAATCCGGAAGACCGGGACCGGTTCTTGTGGACTTTACAAAGGATGTGACCGATCCGGGAAATAAATATGAATACATCAAAGAAACTCCGGAGGAAATACAGCCATATACCAGTCAGATCAAAGAAGAAGACCTTGATTTGGCAGTAAAATATATTTGTGAATCAAAGAAACCATTTATCTTTGTGGGCGGCGGCGCCATTTCCTCTAACTGTGAAGAAGAACTTGCAAGATTTGTGGAATTGACAGGAGCACCGGTATGTGATTCTCTGATGGGAAAAGGTGCTTATGACGGCCGTAAGGATAATTATACGGGAATGCTTGGTATGCACGGTACGAAAACATCAAATTTTGGCGTGTCCAAATGTGATTTGTTACTGGTAATCGGAGCAAGATTCAGTGACCGTGTTACCGGCAATGCGAAAAGATTTGCATCCAATGCAAAAATCGTTCAGATTGATATTGATGCTGCGGAAGTTAATAAAAACGTAAAGACCGATGCAAGTATCATTGGCGATGCAAAGGAAGTTTTAAAGAGATTAAATGAAAAACTGGAACATGCCAAGATTGCAGATAAGTCAGAGTGGGTGGCTGAAGTCAAAGAAAATATGAAGAAATATCCATTGACTTACCATCAGGAAGGATTGACAGGACCATATATCATCGAACAGATTTATGAGATTACCGGTGGCGATGCGATTATTTCAACAGAGGTTGGACAGCATCAGATGTGGGCTGCACAGTTCTACAAGTACAAAGAAGGAAGACAGTTAATTACCTCAGGAGGTCTTGGAACCATGGGTTATGGTCTGGGTGCCGCCATTGGCGCAAAGACAGCAAGACCGGAGAAACAGGTATTCAACATTGCCGGTGACGGATGTTTCCGTATGAACATGAATGAAATTGCCACAGCAGCAAGATATCATATTCCGGTTATTCAGGTGGTAATCAACAATCATGTACTGGGTATGGTAAGACAGTGGCAGACATTGTTCTATGGACGGAGATATTCCAATACCAATTTGAATGATCAGGTGGATTTTGTAAAATTAGCAGAGGCCATGGGCGCTGCCGGAATCCGCGTGACAAAGAAGGAAGAAGTGGCAGATGCCATCAGAAAAGCCATGGAATTAAATGGTCCGGTGGTGATTGACTGCCAGATTGACAGTGATGATAAGGTATTCCCAATGGTTGCTCCGGGAGCTGCAATTTCAGAAGCTTTCAGCGAAGAAGATTTATAAAAAGATTTCTTGGGAACAGTATTTCAAGGCTGTTCCTTTAGAATATAAAACTAAATTATTTTAAGGAGGACTCTTGAGATGGGAAGAGTTTATAATTTTTCGGCAGGACCGGCAGTTCTGCCAGAGGAAGTATTGCAGGAAGCTGCAGCAGAGATGATGGATTATCAGGGATGCGGAATGTCTGTGATGGAGATGAGTCACAGATCAAAAGTATACGATACCATTATCAAAGAAGCAGAACAGGATTTAAGAGATTTATTAAATATTCCTGACAACTACAAAGTATTATTTTTACAGGGTGGTGCATCCTTACAGTTTGCCATGATTCCTATGAATTTCATGAAACACAGAAAGGCTGCATACATTGTAACCGGTCAGTGGGCGAAGAAAGCTTACCAGGAAGCACAGATTTATGGAGAGGCAGTGAAAGTTGCTTCCTCCGAAGATAAGACATTTTCTTACATTCCGGATTGTTCGGATTTGGATATTCCGGAAGATGCAGATTATGTATACATCTGTGAGAACAATACAATCTATGGTACAAAATTCAAAACCCTGCCAAATACCAAGGGAAAACCATTGGTAGCAGATGTTTCATCCTGTTTCTTATCAGAACCGATGGATGTGACAAAGTACGGCATGATTTATGGTGGTGTACAGAAGAATATCGGACCGGCAGGTGTGGTAATTGCAATTATCCGTGAAGATTTGATTACAGAGGATGTACTTCCGGGAACACCTACCATGATGAAGTATAAGATTCATGCAGATGCAAATTCTTTGTATAACACGCCTCCATGCTATGGTATTTATATCTGTGGAAAGGTATTTAAGTGGTTAAAGAAGATGGGTGGTCTGGAAGAGATGAAGAAGCTGAACGAAAAGAAGGCAAAGATTCTCTATGATTACTTGGATGAGAGCAAACTGTTCAAAGGAACCGTGGTACCACAGGATCGTTCTCTTATGAATGTTCCATTTGTAACAGGTGATGCAGATTTGGATGCAAAATTTGTGAAGGAAGCAAAGGAAGCAGGATTTGAAAACCTGAAGGGACATAGAACCGTTGGCGGTATGAGAGCCAGCATTTATAACGCAATGCCGATGGAAGGTGTTGAAAAGTTAGTAGAATTCATGAAGAAGTTCGAAGCAGAAAATTTATAATTTTCAATTTTTCGGAAATCGATTGATAGTTTCTGGTATTTCCGAGAATGAAGAAAAACGATAATATCTAAAAAAGAAGGTAAAAAAATGATTAAAGTAAATTGTTTAAATCCGATTGCAAAGGTCGGAATGGAATTATTGCCAGATACATTTGGCACAACTGATAATTTTGCAGAAGCAGATGCTGTCCTTGTGAGAAGTGCTGCAATGCATGAACTGGATCTTCCAGACAATCTTCTGGCAGTGGCAAGAGCCGGTGCCGGAGTGAATAATATCCCACTGGATAAATGTGCAGAGAAGGGAATCGTAGTATTCAATACACCGGGAGCAAATGCAAACGGAGTAAAGGAACTGGTGGTTGCAGGTATGCTCCTGGCTTCCAGAGATCTGCGCGGCGGTATGCAGTGGGTGGCTGATAATAAAGCAGATACCGCAATCAATAAATCAATGGAGAAGGCGAAAAAAGCCTTTGCAGGAACAGAAATCAAAGGAAAGAAATTAGGCGTCATCGGACTGGGTGCCATCGGCGTACTGGTAGCAGATGCAGCTGTAGCACTTGGAATGGAAGTGATTGGATGCGATCCATATCTTTCTGTGGCAAATGCATTGAAGCTTTCCACTGATGTGAAACTGGTGAAATCCAATGCAGAAGTGTACAGCCAGTGTGATTTTATCACCGTACATGTGCCACTTCTGGATGATACCAGGGGAATGATTAACAAAGCGTCTCTCTCTATGATGAAGGATGGAGTGGTAATCTTAAACTTTGCCAGAGATCTTCTTGTAAATGATGATGATATGGCAGAAGCTTTGGCTTCTGGAAAAGTGAAGAAATATGTGACAGATTTCCCAAATGCGAAAACAGCCAATATGGAAGGTGTGATTGCGTTCCCTCATCTCGGTGCTTCCACAGCAGAGTCCGAAGACAACTGTGCAGTGATGGCTGTGAAAGAAATCGTGGATTACATTGAAAATGGTAATATTAAGAATTCTGTAAATTATCCGGCATGTGATATGGGTATTTGTAAGAAAGAAGGCAGAATTGCCATCTGCCACAGAAATATGCCAAATCTGATTGCCCAATTTACCGGTGCCATGGCTGATACCGGAATTAATATTGCAGAGATGGTCAATAAGAGTAAAGGCGACTACGCATATACTCTGGTAGATTTGGATGCAAAAGCAACTCCGGAAGCCATTGAGAAAATCAAAACAGTAAATGGAGTAATCAAAGTAAGAGTCGTAAAATAATTTAGTGAGAAAAAGAAAAGGGAAAGACCTGCAGGAATGACGGTGTCTTTCCTTTTTTCAAATAAGAATCATAGGAAAAGAGGAAAAAACATGAAGGGGAATCATAGAACAGAGAGATTGTTACAGGCAGTCCGCAGGGCAACCTGTTCTTTTACTGCAGCTATGTATGCCGGGGACAGATTAAGGGAAGCCGGATTTCAAGAGTTAGAGATGAATCAAATCTGGGAAATCAAACCACAGGGAAAGTATGTCATCCATGGATACGATTCCTGTGTCATTGCATTTCATGTGGGAGCACATCCCCAGGGGATGCTAAAAATCGCTGCTGCCCATACGGATCATCCATGTCTGAGCGTCAAGCCGTCGCCGGAGATGACATGTGGCGGATATGGAAAAATCAACACGGAAATCTATGGAGGAGCCATCTTAAATACCTGGTTGGACCGACCATTATCCATTGCAGGAAGAGTTTCATTAAAGGGAGAGGATGTATTCCATCCGGAAAAACGGTTTTTTGATTTCAAACGTCCGGTATGTACCATTCCAAATCTGGCCATTCATTTGAATCGGCAAGTGAACAAGGGGATAGAATTGAATAAACAGACAGATATGCTGCCCCTTTGCAGGATGATGGAGGATACATTCAATAAAGATAAATTCTTTTTACATCTGCTGGCGCAGGAGCTTGGAGTAGAAATAGAGGATATTCTGGATTTTGAAGCCTATGTATACAACTGTGAGGAAGGCTGTGTGCTGGGAATGGAGGAAGAATTTATCTCCGCACCCCGTCTTGATAATATTACATCGGTGGAGGCCTGTCTGGAGGGAATTTGTACCGGACAGTCTGAGGAAGGTATCCAGATGATTGCATTATTTGACAATGAAGAAATCGGCAGCAGAACAAAACAGGGAGCAGACTCCCAGCTGTTATCCCTGATTTTGGAAAAGCTCTATCTGAGTTTGGGATATGACAGAGAACAGTATATCAATGCAGTCCTGGGAGGATTTCTTCTGTCGCTGGATGTGGCTCATGCCACTCATCCAAATCGCCCGGAGAAAGGAGATCCTACCAATCCTGTTTTGCTCAATCATGGAATTGTCATCAAACGGACAGCATCTCAGTCCTATGCCACAGACGCTCAGTCCATCGGGATTATGGAACAGATTTGCAGAAAGGAAGATATTCCATATCAGAAGTATGCCTGTCGCTCCGATGGAACCACAGGAAGTACGCTGGGAACGATTGCCAATAAATATTTGCCGATGCGCAGCATGGATATGGGAGTTGCAGTACTGGCCATGCATTCTGCACGAGAACTGATGGGGGTGAAAGATCAGGAATACCTGGAAAAATTTGTTCGGACATTCTTTTTGGAAGATGGAAGGAGGAAGGACGATGGCGGGAAATAAGGAATATCGGACAAAACAGAGAGAATTAATCGAAGCCTTTTTTCAGAAGAAGGGAGAACAGCATGTGACGGCAGATGAAATTCTTCAGTTTTTGAAAAACAATGATACGCCAGTGTCAAAGTCCACCGTATACCGTTATCTGGACAAGTTGCAGGAATTGGGGAAAGTCAGAAAATATACCATAGAAGAGGGGGTCGGAAGCTGTTATCAATATGTGGAGGAGAATCATTCCTGCAAAGAACATTATCATATGAAATGCCTCCAATGCGGGAAATTATATCATATTTCCTGTAGTTTGATGAATGGGATTGCAGAACATGTATACCAAAAACATGACTTTGTCATAGACAGCAGTAAAACGGTATTTTATGGAGTTTGTGGTGACTGCAGAAGAGAGAATGTATAAGAATCATGCTTTTCTTTTATATATTTTTATAGGGAATGTGTCAGGAGTTTTTGAACTTTTTGACACATTCCCTTTGTTTTGCTTTTGTTCTTGTTTTTTAAGCGTTCAATGCCTGTTCAATATCTGCAATGATATCTTCCACATCTTCGATACCTACCGAGAAGCGGATCAGGTCAGGCTGTACGCCGGCTTCGATTAATTGTTCCTCAGTGAGCTGACGGTGTGTGTGGCTTGCCGGATGAAGTACGGAAGTACGGGCATCTGCCACATGAGTAACGATAGCTGCCAGTTTTAAGTGATCCATGAAACGCACTGCCACGTCACGGCCGCCCTTGAGACCAAAGGAGATAACACCGCAGCTTCCGTTTGGCAGATATTTTTTAGCCAGTTCATGATATTTGTTATCCGGAAGTCCACAGTAATTTACCCATGCAACCTTATCGTTTTTGGATAAATATTCTGCAACAGCCTGAGCATTTTCACAGTGACGTTTTACCCTCAGATGAAGTGTTTCCAGTCCGACATTTAAAAGAAATGCGTTTTGAGGGGACTGAATGGAACCCAAATCTCTCATCAGCTGTGCAGTTGCTTTTGTAATGTATGCTGCCTTACCAAATTTTTTGGTGTAAATGATTCCGTGATAGGATTCATCCGGAGTAGTCAGTCCCGGGAATTTGTCCGCGTATGCTTCCCAGTCAAAATTACCGCTGTCCACAATGCATCCGCCCACTGTCATGGCATGTCCATCCATATACTTGGTGGTAGAGTGTGTGACAATATCCGCACCCCACTCAAATGGACGGCAATTAATTGGAGTTGCAAAGGTATTATCCAAAATCAATGGCACGCCATGTGAGTGAGCCAGACGGGCAAATTTTTCAATATCCAGAACCACAAGGGATGGATTGGAAATGGTTTCCGCAAATACGGCTTTGGTATTTGGACGAAATGCCTTAGCAAGTTCTTCTTCCGGTGCATCCGGGTCTACGAAAGTAAAGTCCAGACCCAGCTTTCTTAAAGTTACATTAAATAAGTTAAAGGTTCCGCCATAAATTGGTGCAGAACATACCACATGTCCGCCTTCTTCGCAGATATTGAAGATGGCATAGAAGTTTGCAGCCTGACCGGAGGAGGTGAGCATAGCAGCCACACCGCCTTCTAACTCGCAAATCTTGGCAGCCACAGCATCATTGGTAGGATTCTGCAGTCTGGTATAAAAATATCCACTATCTTCTAAATCAAACAATCGGCCCATAGCATCGCTGGATTCATATTTGAATGTAGTGCTCTGGTAGATTGGTAAAATTCGTGCTTCGCCATTCTGAGGCTGGTAACCGCCCTGAATACAGACAGTACCCAAATTTCTTTTTTCTGACATGATATTATTCCTCCATTCGTAAGTAGTTCAACTGCCCATAAGTGTAGCATAATTAAAAGTGGAATTCAATCCTTTTATGAAAGAACAAAGAATTTGACATAAAATTAATTTTGGGTATAATAGCAGTATTGAAATGGAAGAGAGGTTTTTATATGAGGTTCAGACCATGTATTGATATTCATAACGGACAGGTAAAACAGATTGTGGGAGGAAGCTTAAAGGATCGTGATGATCAGGCACAGGAAAATTTTGTGTCTGCACAGGATGGTGGATATTATGCAGATTTGTACCGCAGACATGGGATTTTTGGAGGTCACATTATTTTGCTGAATGCGGCGTCATCTCCGTATTATGAAGCCACCAAAGCCCAGGCAAAACTGGCACTCTCCCATTTTCCGGGAGGATTGCAGATTGGTGGAGGCATTACAGATACCAATGCAGCAGAGTATCTGGATGCAGGAGCATCCCATGTGATTGTTACATCATTTGTGTTTCAGAATGGACAAATATACCGGGAGAATTTAGATAAATTGGTACGTGCAGTCGGTAAGGAGCATGTCGTACTGGATGTGAGCTGCAGAAAAAAGGATGGCAGATATTATATTGTAACAGACCGTTGGCAGAAGTTCACAGATGTGGAACTGACAGAAGAAGTATTCTATGACTTGAAACAATACTGTGATGAATTTTTAATTCATGCTGTGGATGTGGAAGGAAAAGTCAATGGAATCGAGGAAGAACTGGCAGAAATGATGGGGCAGCTGGAGGGACTGACTATGACTTATGCAGGTGGAATTTCCTCTATGGAAGATTTGGAACGATTGAAGAAGCTTGGGCAGGGTAAACTGGATTTTACTGTGGGCAGTGCGTTGGATATTTTTGGAGGAAATATGAAATTTGAAGATGTGATTGCATTTCAGAGTGAGTCGGTTCGATAAAAGGAGGACATATGACAGAACAGGAACATTTAACATTTATACTTGAAGAATTGAAAAAGAAGCGGGAAGAAGTCAGACAGAAGATTGGAGATGCAGATCGTGACCTGAAAGATATGGAAGATTATTTCTGGGAAAATTATACGGAATTTGACGAATACGGATATGAACATTCGGATCATATGGCAAATTATCAGCTGCGCAACAATGCCATGGAGGAGAGTCTGAGGGAACTGCATCGCTATGATAAAATGATGTCATCTCCTTATTTTGGTAAAATAACATTTTGTTATGAGGGGGAGAAGGAACCGGAAATATTTTACATAGGGATAGGAAATTTCTGGCAGGAGGAGGAGATGGTGCCTTTCATTTATGACTGGCGTGCTCCGGTGTCTGCCTTGTTTTATGATTATGATACAGGTCGCGCGGCCTATGACGCCCCTGCAGGGAGAATGAAGGGGGAAATACTCCAGAAGATGCAGTTTAAAATCAGAGATGGAAAGATGATTTATGCTGTGAAATGTAATATGAAAATTGATGATGATATTTTGAAAGGTATGCTTGCGGAAAATGCAGATGCAAAACTGCGGAATATCGTCACAACCATTCAAAAAGAACAAAATGCCATCATACG
>CALWLV010000150.1 GCA_944381595.1 uncultured Roseburia sp. | reverse complement strand
CTCTTGTAATTTTCTGCATACGAACAATATTATTTACATACTGAATGTTAATTCCATATTGTTCCACCCCTATTGTTACCACAATATACTGGTTTGACAATGTTTTCGGTTTATTTTCATTCATAATGACACCTCCATTATACCAGCGAATTCACATCAAGAATTAATGCCACTTCACCATCCCCAAGAATAGTCGCACCGCCAATAATCTTACTGCTGTTATTAATATACTTACCAAGTGATTTAATTACGATTTCCTGCTGTCCGATTAGCCTGTCTACCACAAGACCTGCCTGTCTGTCTCCTTTGTTCACAATGACTACAGTCAGATTATTATCATCCTCATCCTCTTTTAGCACTGGCTCAATTCCCAATATAGTATTCAATCTGATAATTGGAATTACATTTCCTCTTAAATTGATAACTTCTTTGGACTGTACATATTTGATTTCATCTGCCGTAATATCTTCAATTGTCTGAATTGTCTCCAAAGAAATAGCATACTTTTCATCTCCTAATTCCACCATCAATGCCTGAATAATTGCAAGTGTCAATGGAAGACGAATACTAAAGCAGCTTCCTTCTCCAAGTTTGGTCTGAACATCGATGTCTCCACCGAGTGCTTCGATTTTTGTTTTCACCACATCAAGACCAACACCTCTTCCTGATACATCTGTTACCTTCTCTGAAGTGGAAAAACTTGGTCTGAACAGCAATCCTATGATTTCCTGATCGGTCATAGATTCTGCCTCTTCCTTTGTAACCGTTCCTTTTTCTATGGCATTCTTTCTGACATTTTCAATGTCAATACCGTTACCGTCATCTTTTACTTCAATGACAACGCTATTACCATCCTGGAAGGCATTCAGGTAAATATTTCCTACCGGGTCTTTTCCACGCTCTTCTCTGATCTCTTCACTCTCCAGTCCATGATCCGCAGAATTCCGAAGTAAATGCATCAAAGGATCACCTATTTCGTCGATTACCGTACGGTCTAATTCCGTATCTTCACCGGTAATATATAATTTCATTTTCTTATTCAGTTTTTTTGATAAATCGCGAATCATCTTCGGATACTTCTGTGTTACCGTTTCAATTGGCATCATACGCACCTTCATAACGGACTCGTGAAGATTTGTTGTTACACGTTCCAGGTATTCAATTTCTTCATTGAACGATTGAGATCTTGTTCCACTGATGCTATTGCTGGCAGATACAAGACCATTTTTTGCAATAATTAACTCGCTGACCAAATTCATCAAAACATCTAATTTCTCAATATCAACACGGACAGAGCGGCTAACTACCGGTTTTCCGCTTGCCTGTTTTGCAGATATCGAGGATTTCTTCTCCTCCGCAGATGTTTTACTTTCCTGAGTGTTTGCATCCTTTCCCGCTGTTTTTTGTTCTTCCTGACTATTCTTCGCAGTCTCTTCTTTTTGCTCAAGTTCCGGAACCTCTGTCAGTTCTGAAATCTCTACATGTTTAATTTCCGAGATATTTTTTATCTCTTTCTGAATCTCATCCTGAGAACTGTCGGAAATAAGAATGACACAAAATTCAAACTCAAATTTTTCATCTTCAATATCCTGTGCAGATGGATTTGACTTTATAATTTCACCTTTTTCTTCCAGCGTCTTGAACACAAGAAATGCTCTTGCTGCCTGTAAAATACAATTTTCATCAATCTTTACATCTATTTTATATGCATGAAGTTTTTTCCGAAGAGCCTCTGAAATGGCATGAACTTCAAATTCTTCAAATTTCATCACTTCAGGACTTTCCTGATTTTCGGATGTCTCCTCTGCTTTTTTTACTTCCGCCTTCTTCTCTTTCCCTGTATCTCCGGAGGATTCCATAAAATTATTTAATCTCTCTATAATTTCTTCATTATCCTCTGTTCCTTCATCCGCCGTCTGCTGAATATTGTCAAGATATACCTGCAATGCATCCAGACAGGCAAATAAAATATCAACCAAATCTGAGGTCACATTCATCTTACCGTTTCTGATTTCTGAAAAAACATTTTCCATCATATGGGTAAGATGCTGCATTCTTTTATATCCCATGGTTCCTGCCATTCCTTTTAATGAATGAGCAGCTCTGAATATTTCATTAATCGTATCTTCATTCTTTGGCTCTTCCTCCAGCGTCATAAGAAGCTGACTCAGATCCTGTAAATGTTCCTGTGTTTCATCGATAAATATTTCTAAATATTGACTTACATCCATAATTAATACCCCACGTTCTTAGTCACAGCCTCTGCTATTTTCTCTAATGGCTGTATCTCATCTGATAATTTTGCCTCTGCTACGGCTCTTGGCATTCCATATACCACACTGGTTGCTTCATCCTGAGAAATTACATAAATGTTATTTTTTTCCGCTAACGTTCCTATTCCCATCGTTCCATCTGCTCCCATTCCTGTCAATACCACGCAGGTAATTTCATCAAAATCACTTCCCGCAAGAGATTCAAACAGAATATTGGCACAAGGTCTCAAACCGTCTCGCTCTGGCTCGTTTGTAGTTACTATTTTATATTTTTTTCCTGCCTTTTCTACCCGCATCTGTTTACCACCGGGAGCGATGTATACACATCCATTCCGCAGGATATCTCCATCTGCAGCCTCCTTTACTTCTATTTTGCTCATTTCATCTAACCGCACTGCCAGAGATTTTGTAAATCCTTCCGGCATATGCTGTACCAGCAACATAGGTGCATCAAGACTTGCCGGCAACTTTGGGAGCACCGACTGAAGGGACTTTGGCCCTCCTGTGGAGCATGCCAATACTACCAGTTTAGACTTTCCACGTTTATCACCGGTCAGATGTTTGTGTGGTGGAAAGGTTGCACCTCGCGGTGGTCTCAACATAGCATTTCCAAACCTCCTCTGCACGGACTCCTGACTGCTTTGTTGAGTCACATTCTCGACTGGCAGATATGGAATGTCTACTGCCAGACACAATTTTTCCAATAAACGATTTTTAAAGTTTTCCTGTTTTACATCCAGATAATTTTCCGGTTTTGTAACAAAGTCAAATGCACCTCGTTCCAAAGCAATTAAAGTTTCTCTTGCACCATCTT
This sequence comes from uncultured Roseburia sp., assembly GCA_944381595.1. GTDB lineage: Bacteria > Bacillota > Clostridia > Lachnospirales > Lachnospiraceae > CAG-303. The sequence goes on along the minus strand of CALWLV010000150.1, from coordinate 28,224 downwards.
TGGCAAGGGTGCTAACCATAAGAACTCTTATGCGAATCCTGCTCTTCTGCAACTGTTCCAGCAATTCCAGTCCATTCATCTTTGGCATATTAATATCCAGAATCACCGCATCGTAGACACGATAATTTTTCACAATCAAATCCAATGCTTCCAGACCATTCCTCGCCATGTCCTTTACTTCAAATCGATTATCTGATTTTATTATATCAGATATTACCCTTCTCATAAGTGCAGAATCATCAACAATCAAAATATTTTTCATATCAACTCACCGCCTTTTCTTTGCATTATTCCCTGTCCTGAAGTTTCTTTCCCTGCCTTATCTTTCGTCTCTCCTCTTCCAGTATATATTTCATTAAAGATTCTCTGATTTTTCCATTCAAGTTTTTAGAATCCACTACTTTCATGTTTTATACGTACTTTCTTTTGTATGCTCTGTTACGTATGAATTTCTCAGGCATCTGTCTTCTTTCTGCTCTTAAACATTTTCATAACAGCTGCAGCAATACCTTTCTTTTCTTTCTTCTCCTCTTCCCTATTTCCCAAAATCTTATTGGCTATTTTCTCGATTGCTCTGGTTCCCTCTGCCTCCGGATATGCCATTGATACTGGTTTTTGCTGCATAACCGATTTCTGCATACACTGATCCCAGGGAACCATTCCCAAAAATTCAAGTTTCAAATCCAAAAATCGATTGACCACAACATTTAATTTATGAAATAAATGATTGGCTTCTTCCTGATTGGATACTCTGTTTGCAATCAGTTTGACTGTGATATCTTTCACACCTTCTCTGGCTCTTGCATTTAATGTCTTTAACAATGCATAGGAATCTGTAATAGAGGTTGGTTCCGGTGTGGTTACCAACAGTATTTCCTCACTGGATAAAAGAAACTCAATCACACTATCTGAAATCCCGGCTCCCGTATCTATAATCAGTATATCTGTCATTTCTTCCAATTCACGAAGTTTCTCTACCAGATACATGACCTGTTCACGGTTCATATTACCTAACCCACTGATTCCCGAACCACCTGAAACAAATCCAATATCCATGGGACCATCGATAATCACATCCTTAATATCTTTTCCACGATATACCACATCTGATAAATTATACTTTGGAATGGCGCCAAACATAACTTCAATATTAGCAAGGCCAAAATCAGCATCAAAGATGACAACCTCTTTTCCACACTTTTTCAGTTGAACAGCAAGGTTGATGGAAAGACTGGATTTTCCGACGCCGCCTTTTCCACTTGTCACGGTAATTACCCTGGCTCTTTTCTTTTCTCCAGTCATTTCTATATTATTCTTTTTTACAATGGCTCTCAATTTTTCTGCCTGATCCATCTATCGTTCCCCTCCCTCTGCCAAAATGCTTTTTGCAATCATCTGCGGGTTGACAACACTGATGTCATCCGGAACCGATTGTCCGTCAGCCAGATAGGATAATGGTAATCCGGAGTACAATCTGAGATTTAAGACATTTCCAACACATGTGGTCTCATCCAGCTTTGTAAAAATCAGACCATTCATGGCTAATTTTCCAAACACATCCAAAATCCTCATCAAATCTTTATACTTCGTAGTCAGGCTCAAAACCAGATAACATTCTTTCTCTATTTCATCACCCAGATTACAATCCTCTACCAGATGATATAATTCTTCGCATTGCTCTGCATTCTTATGGGAACGCCCTGCAGTATCTACCAATATCAAATCGTACTGCTCATATTCTTTCACTGCCTGGTTAAATTCCTCTACTGTATATACTACTTTCAACGGAACATCAATAATATTCGCATAGGTTTTCAACTGCTCCACAGCTGCAATTCGATATGTGTCAGCTGTAATCAATGCTACCTTGATATCTTTATTTAACTTAAAATCTGCAGCAATTTTTGCTATTGTGGTTGTTTTCCCTACTCCGGTAGGACCAACAAGAAATACGACTTTCTGATGGTCTTCCTCCACATGAATAGTCTTAATCTGTCCAAGTTTGAGAATGATTTTCTGATAAACAGCCGCCAAAATAGTATCCATGTTGGTTTCTTTTCTCAACAATGACTGAATCTCTGCAATAATCTGATTTGCATACTTTTCATCCACCTCATTTTTTATCATCTGATTATAAACCAACTTGACAAACTGTTCTTTCTCATTTTCCTTTTCGTTTTCCTGTTTCCTCTTCTTTTCTTTCTCTTCTGCCTCCTGCTCCTTCATGTGAACCACATCTTCCTTCATCTTATTCTCCAGAAGGGACTGTAGTGTATCCAGTTTTTCTTCAATTGCATTATCTTCTTTCACTACATTTTGCGGTATCTCTCCTGTCACATAGATTTTTTCTTCCAGTGCCGCAGTAATTTCCACATAATCTTTTTTAAACAGTCTGGCAACTCCTCTATGTTTCATTGTCTTCACGTTCACCACCACCGCAGAACTTCCCAGTTCTTCTTTTGCTTTCAAAACTGCCTCTGCTTCTGTGGCTCCCTGAAATTTTTTTATAATCATTTATATGCTCACCATCCCTACCGACTGTAATTCTACATTTGATTCAATTTCATTATATGAAACTACAATTAAATCTTTTAAATAATCCTGTGTGAGACGCTTGTAATACATTCTCACAATCGGAGAGGTTACAATAATTGGATTTTTTCCCATATTTTCCAGTTTCGACATTTCTTCCTCGGTTGCCTTGATAATCTTTTGTGATTTTTCCGGCTCCAGTGATATATACGCTCCCTGCTCTGTCTGCTTCACAGAGTTCATAATTTCCTGTTCTACCGCCGGATCCAGGGTAACTACGGAAGTCATTTCGCCGGCAGGAAAATATTTGCTTGTAATTGCTCTCTTTAAACTTTGCCTTGCATACTCTGTCAAAACATCTGTATCTCTTGTAATCGTCGCATGATCTGCCAATGTTTCTAAAATAGTCAGAAGATCACGAATCGAGATACCTTCTCTGAGTAAATTCTGCAATACTTTCTGAATCTCACCAATGCTTAATAATTTAGGAACCAGTTCGTCGATTAATGTTGTATTATTCTCCTTCAGGTTATTAATAAGATTGGAAACATCCTGTCTGGTAAGGAATTCGTCAATATGTGTTCTGATAATTTCTGTTAAATGAGTTGCAATAATAGATGGCGGATCCACCACTGTATATCCTAATGTCTCTGCCTTCTCCCTCTGAGCTTCGGTAATCCAGATAGCCGGCAGATGGAACGAAGGTTCAAATGTTGGAATTCCTGATATTTCTTCCTCCACAATTCCAGGATTCATTGCCATATAGTGGTCAAATAGAATTTCTCCTTCACTGACCTGTACACCTTTTATTTTTATAATATACTGGTTTGGATTAAGCTGAATATTATCTCTCAAACGAATAATAGGAACAACAGTACCCAGTTCCAGTGCAATCTGTCTTCGAATCATTACGACACGATCCAGCAAATCTCCACCCTGGCTTACATCTGCAAGTGGTATAATTCCATATCCAAATTCCAGTTCAATTGGATCTACCTGTAAAAGGGCTGTAACATTTTCCGGTTTTCTTATTTCCTCTGCATCTGTTTCCGCCGTAGATACTTCTTCTTCTATACTTTTCACAGCCTGACGCTGAGTCATTCCTCTTCCAAGAATAAGCAGGGCAACCCCAAATGGTACAAATACATAGATTGGCAATGGAGTTACAATACCAAGGAAAATCAGTACACAACCTACAATGGTAAGCACCTTTCCACTTTCAAATAACTGTGAAAACACCATGCCTGACATATCTTCATCTTCTTTTGCAGCCTTTGTGACAAGAATACCGGTTGCCAAAGAAATCAGCACGGATGGGATTGCGCTTACCAGACCATCACCAATGGCCAGAATGACATATTTGTTCAACGCCTCTGTAATCGGCAGACCCTCACGCATCACTCCCATGAGAATACCACCTATAATATTTACCATTGTGATAATGAGACCTGCTGTTGCATCTCCCTTTACATACTTTACTGCACCATCCATGGCTCCAAAGAATGTGGACTCGGCCTGTATTTTTTCTCTTCGTTCTTTCGCCTGTGCATCCGTAATTGCACCGGTATTCAAATCGGCGTCAATTGCCATCTGTTTACCCGGCATAGCGTCCAGTGTAAATCTGGCAGTTACTTCTGCTACTCGTTCAGAACCTTTGTTAATAACCATAAACTGTACAATCAGAATGATAATGAAAACAACTACACCTACCACCGGATCGTCCTGTCCCACGAATTCACCAAAGGTAAGTACAACCTTACCCGGATCACCCGTAGTCAGAATCAGTCTGGTAGAAGATGTGTTTAATCCGATTCGGAATATGGTGGTTAACAAAAGCACTGTCGGGAAGGAAGACATTTGCAATATGTCCACAGCATAAAGAGCATTGAACAAAATAATCAACGCTACGGATATATTAATTGCAAGCAGAAAATCCAGTAAAAAACTTGGCATAGGTACAATAAGGAATATGATTGCCGATAATACATATAATCCAATACCAAGATCTGACTTTTTCATCTCTATCTCCTTTCCTCTGTTGTATGCTTAATCTCTGGTAACTGTCTTGTTTTTCAAACTATATACATATGCAAGAACTTCGGCTACTGCCTGGTATAATTCCTCCGGAACTTCTTCACCAATTTCCACACTGGAATATAAAGCTCTTGCCAATGGTTTATTTTCTACAATTTCTATTTCTGACTCTCTGGCCTTTTCTTTGATTTTCTGTGCCAGATAATTTTCACCCTTAGCAATGACAATTGGGGCACTGGCTATTTTCGTATCATACATTAAGGCAACTGCATAATGCGTTGGGTTTGTAATAACAACGTCTGCCTTTGGAAGTTCCTGCATCATTCTTCTCATGGAAGCCTGTCTCATTCTTGCTTTCTGCTGAGACTTTACTTTCGGATCACCTTCCTGGTTTTTATACTCGTCTTTGACTTCCTGTTTGGTCATCTTCATATCTTCTTTAAATTTCCATCTCTGAAATGCAAAATCTGCCAATCCCATAACCAAATAAATCGTGCTGATCTTCAGGGCAACATCAAAGATAAATTCGCCTATGGAAATTATGGCATCCAAAAAATCCAGATCGTAAAGATTAAACAACATGGTATGAAAGTCTTCCATAACAGAAAAGACTACCGCACCACATATAATCACCACGCCCACCGATTTTAACAGATTCATCAGGGACTGCTTTGAAAAAATTCTCTTTACCCCTTTGATTGGATTTAAATTACCAAGCTTCGGCTGCAGCGGTTTCATTGTAATCATCCATTTAATCTGTATGGATTCCATTAAAAAACTCACAACAAATCCGATCAGAAGAAAAGGCAGAATAATCTGAATCATTTGTTTTAGGATTTCACTTATAATAAAAACTGCTGAATTTACAGTAATTTCATCTGTTCCTGTGGCATAGGTCGGAATTCTTTCATAGAGTATGGTATACAATTCCATCATACTGGTACCAATGTTTCCTACCATGTTTTTCAACAGATAAAAAGAGACGAGCAAAGAAACTGCATTTACAATTTCCCTGCTTTTTGCTACATTTCCTTCTTTTCTTGCATCCTGCAGTTTCTTATCTGATGCCGGTTCTGTTTTTTCTCCTCCTGGACCATCTTTCGCAAATAACTGCAGATTATATTGCAAATAATATTTCATTTCTTTATTCTGCAATTTACTCCTCCTGTCTCAAGGTGAAAGATCCTGTACCACCATAACTAAGATTTGCTGCATTTGCTCAAATAAATAGTCCGCTATATTTGGCAAAGCTGAAATCGTTATGAACATTACAAACAGACCTGCCAAAATTTTTAACTGGATTCCTACAGAGAACATATGAATCTGAGGCGCAACCTTTGTCATAATTCCAAGAACAATATTGGCCATAAAACTACTTGCAAATACCGGAAGTGCAATCCTGAATCCAAGAATAAAGTATTGTCCAATGAAGTCAGTCATCAAATTAATCAGTGATATCCTGATGTGTAGTTCCCCCAGAGGTATGGCAACAAAGGAATCCACCAACGCATCCAGAAGATGCCAATGCATCCCCATTGCAATAAAAAGCAGCATAAAAATATTCTGATAAAGCTGACCTGATACCGTCACCTGATTTTGTGTCTGGGGATCAAAAATGGTAGCCATACTGAATCCAATTTCCATATCAATGATATGACCGGCAAATAAAATAATGCTGTTTACCATATATAGAAAAAATCCCATCACTGTTCCGACTACTGCCTCCATGACAATTAAGACCGCATAATCCATGGTTGTCTCATATTCCAATGGCTGTGGTTCTAATATCATGTATATCAGAAAAGATACAAACAGACTAAATCCAAGTTTTACCCTCTGCGGTGTATTACCCTGCCCAAAGAAGGGGGCAATGTAAACAAAAGATGTGATTCTTACTAATATTAAGAAAAATGTTTCCAGTGCATATTGCACATAACTAATTTCCAACACTAGATGTATTCTCCAAAGCTACTCCATAGGATTGCCATATAATCTACAATGGTATTAAGCATAAACGAACCGAATATCAACAATCCTACGAAAATAGCCAGAATTTTCGGTACAAATGTCAACGTCTGTTCTTGTATGGATGTCACTGTCTGAAAAATACTGATTACCAGTCCCACAACCATAGACAAAATGAGAAGCGGGGCAGATACAATAATAATGGTCCACAATGTATCACTTGCTATATTTTGTACTGCTTCTACTGTCACAATGTAACCTCCTCTGTGTTATACTTGAATTGTTTCCAATAAATTTACAATAATCAGATTCCAACCATCTGCCAGGACAAACAGCAATATTTTGAATGGCATGGATATTGTTGTAGGTGGAAGCATCATCATACCCATTGACATCAACGTGGATGATACAACCATATCAATTACAATAAATGGAAGATAAATCAGAAATCCAATCCAAAATGCTATCTTTAACTCATTCAAAATAAATGCCGGAATAATCACATGAAGTGGAATATCATCTGTACTTTCTACTTCTGTAATTCCTGCTATTTCACACATTTTATCCAAGTCAGCCTTATCGCTGATATTTTTTAACATAAAATCGCGAATCGGTGCAACTGCTTCCTGTACAAATTCCTCCTGAGTAATTTCATTATTACTCAATGGGAGATACGCATTCTCATAAATCTGATTAAACACCGGCGCCATGATGAAAATTGTCAGGAATAAAGATATTCCTATCAAAATCTGATTTGGCGGAGCTGACTGTGTATTTAATGCTGACCTGGTAAAATGCATCACTACCAGAATACGGGTAAAACAGGTCAGCATAATAAGAATGGATGGACACAGTGCAAGAATCGTAAGGACAAGTACGATCTGTAAAGCACTGCTGATTCCCCCCGTCTCGCCACTGGTGGAAATGTTAATTCCAAACAGAGTATCATCATCTTCTGTCTGTGTACTTTCTACCTCTGTAGCATACGCATAATCACAAGCAGGTATCGAAAAACAGAAGATTAACAGTACGAATAAAGTTATGTATATCATTTTTCTCTTCATGTTTCTTACCTACTTTTTTTCTTTCTGATTCTTGAACTCTTTCATTTTCTCTAATATCTGACCAAAATTTTCTTTTCCCGGAATTGAGTTCTGTTCTGGAAACTGCAACTCTTCTTTATCAATCATATCTATCTTTTCAATATGATCTTTAGAAACGGAAAAAGCATAATAATTTCCGCCAATTCGTACAATTTCAATATACTTGTTATTTCCAATTTTATGTAACTCAATAATTTCAATATTTCCTTTGGAAAATTTTCCCTTCTGAAAATTTCCGATCCATAAAGTAGTGAAATAACAAGCTGCCAACACGAATAAGAAGATAAGCAGCGATATAATTAATCTGATAAATGACTCAAAACCAGCTGCCATTACACTTTCCATATTATCCGACGGCCTTTTGAATTGCTTCCAGAACTCTGTCTGCCTGGAACGGTTTCACAATAAAATCTCTTGCTCCTGACTGAATTGATTCAATAACCATCGCCTGCTGTCCCATGGCAGAACACATAATAACTACTGCTCCCGGATCCGCTTCTTTTATTTTCTTAAGTGCCTGAATTCCATCCATTTCCGGCATGGTAATATCCATCATTACCACATCAGGTTTTGTCTCTGCGTACTTCTCGACCGCCATCTTTCCATTCTCTGCTTCCCCCGCAATCGTATAACCATTTTTTGTTAAAATGTCCTTAATCATCATTCTCATAAATGCTGCATCATCGCAAATTAGAACACTCTTCGCCATCTTATATTCCTCCTGTTCAATACATAAATATATTTCTGAATTATCTGATAATCTCAGTAACTCTGACGCCAAAACTTTCTTCGATTACGACCACTTCGCCCTTAGCTACATATTTGCCATTTACAAGAACGTCCACTGGCTCTCCTGCAATCTTATCCAATTCAATAATAGTTCCCGGTGAAAATTCCAAAATATCCTGTATTGTTTTCTTTGTTCTTCCTAATTCTACAGTAACCTCCAGCGGAACATCCATAATCAAATTAATATTTTCCCTCTGGTTTACTGCTACAATATCCGGTGAAAATTCCTGGAACTGTGCCTGTTGAACATTGACATTCTGCATTGGCATTGACTGCGTCGGCATTCCATAATTCATTCCCTGCGATACCGGTATCTGCATATTTGGCATTGACTGCAAATCCGGCATAACCGGTTGTGGCTGTATCGGCTGTGATTGTGTCGGCATAACTGACTGTGGCTGTGACTGTGTCGGCTGTGATTGTGTCGGTTCAACCGTTTCCTCTTGCTCTGTCTCTGAATTATGTGCCGCATTGCCAAGATTAAATTTCTCACAAAGGGTTCGACAAAGGTCTATCGGATACAACTGCATAATTTGGCTGTCTACCAAATCGCCAACTTTCATTTTAAAAGCAACTCTGACAAATTCTTCATTTAAAAAGGATGCAATCTCACTTACATCAATATCTTCATCCATATTCACAGTATTTGCAACTGGTGGACTGATATCTATTTTTGTTCCCAACAGGGATGATAAAGATGTGGCTGCTGTCCCCATCATCTGGTTCATCGCTTCGGAAATTGCACTTAAATGCAAATCACTGACTTCCCCTTCAATATTGGTTCCATCTCCACCCATCATGAGATCTGCGATTACTTTCACGTCTGTATCTTTTAAGATAAAGACGTTGCTTCCATTAATCCCTTCTCTGTAGAAAATCTGGATAAATACACATGGTCTGTCATACTCATTTACCAATTCATTCCAAGTGGCTAATTCTACTCTTGGTGTTGTAATATCAACTTTTTGGTTTACCAGTGTGTACAATGTGGTAGCTGCTGTCCCCATACAGATATTAGAGACTTCTCCCATAATATCTATTCCCATCGGAGTCAGTGCATCCTCAATGGACATTGCACTATCATTTTTTTTTGAAGTTGTCTCAGAAGATCCGTCTTCGCCATTTAACAATGCGTTTATCTCTTCCTGCGAAAGCATTCCGTCCATTTTTATTCCTCCCTAATAACAGATGTTACTCTAACTGCGTAATTATTATCTGCAGATCCAGGTAATGCCATGAATTTCTTCATATTACCTACATATACAGTCAATTCCTTGTCTATCTCGGCATCCAGTTTTATCAAATCTCCTTTTCGAAGATTTACAAACTCTGCCACAGACATGGAACTTGTTCCTAATACTGCTTTAATTGGAATATCTACCTTTGAAATCAAAGTTTCAATAGCAGTTTCATAAGAACCTTCTTCCTGGCTCTGCATGGTTGAATACCAATATTTGATATTCAATTTATCTATTACATCTTCCAATGTAGAATATGGAAGACAAATATTCATAAGTCCTTCTACATCCCCGATTTTCAAATTAATCGTAACAATCGCTGTCATTTCCTGTGGAGAAATAATTTGTGCAAACTGCAAATTTGTTTCAATTCTCTCCAAAGTCGGATTTACATCGACAACATTTTTCCAAGGATCCCTGAGCAACTCAACACAAATGCTCATAACCTTCTCAATAATTGTTAACTCAATTTCTGAAAATTCTCTTTTCTTTTCCAGCGAAACTCCTTCTCCACCAAGCATTCTGTCTACAATGCAATATCCAAGGTTCGTTGCCAGCTCAATGGCAACCGTTCCCGGAAGTGGTGCAAAACTAACCAGACTGAAAAGCACGGGATTTGATAACGAATTAGAAAATTCGGAAAAAGTCACTGCTTCTGCACTCAGTACATCTACCTGTACATTTTTTCTAAGATAAGCCGGCAGATTCGTGTACAGCAATCTTCCATAATGTTCAAAAATACTTTCTAAAGTTCTCAGATGTTCCTTGGAAAATTTGGAGGGACGTTTAAAATCATATAACTTAACCTCGCTGTTTTTTTCTTCCACATATTCATCTGTATCCAATTCTCCCGAACTATAGGCATTCAACAGTCTGTCAATCTCATCCTGCGATAATATGTCACCCACAAATTTTCACCTCCGCCAGTTTTATTGTATTATGAAATCTCCAAATCCTACACTGTAAATAAACGTAGAATTGTTATACATTTCCCGAAGTGTATCCCTGATTTCTTCCAAAATCTGTTCTTTGTTATTTACCACTTCTGTTTGATTATATTTACTTATAATACCCGTAACCTTGGTTCTCATAAGTTCTTCATAACTGGAGAGTCTCTCCTTATATTTCTCATAATCAGAATTACTCTTGTCCAGTGTCAGTGTCAGTGTAAACACACAAATGTGGCTTCTTCCATCACTTGCCGGATTCAATTCTACCGTGAATTTATCTTTGAAACTAAATATATCCGTATTTTCAATACTTATCGTGCCATCTGCTGTATGTTGTCCCTGACCTTCTTTTTCCAAATCAATCGCTGACGCTACTTTCCGAACCAAATCGTTGGAATTTTGTACTGATGGTACCACTGCAAATACTATTATAGCGGACAAAACAATATTTGTCACTGACAAAACCAGTAAAATTATATAAATTAAACCTTTTTTCATCATTTAACCTCCATGCTACAGCCAAAATATGCGATATATTAATCCAGTACTCCGGATGAGCTGTATTCATTAAAAATTTTAATTTCTACTCTTCTGTTCAGAGCTCTGCCTTCTGCCGTATCGTTGGATGCGATTGGAGAAGTTTCTCCTCTTCCCATACAGCCCATGGTTGTCACATCCATTCCTTTCTGGTCTTTTAAATATGTATATACAGCATATGCTCTTCCCTGAGACAGCTCCATATTATCAGAATACTTTCGATTACTGGTTGACTGAGGGACAGAGTCTGTATGTCCTATAATCTGTATATCATAATCGTCATATTGAGCCAGTATATCTCCTATCTTACTGATAAAATCATAAGAACTCTCTTTAATCACTGCCTGACCGGAATCAAAAAGTACGGAACCGTTCAAAGTCAGCATAACATACTGAGATTCCACCTGTATATCCACTTCTCCATTTCCAAGACCACTGGCATTTAACTCCGACTGAATATTTTCACCCATTTCTTCGGAAGCCTGCAGCATTTCCTGTTCTCTTATCTCTTCATAATTTTCTTTTATATCTTCTAATTCCTGATTTTGTGCATCTTCATTTTCACTCAGGGAGTTATAAAAATTATTTAATTCTTCTATCTGGCTAATCCCGCTAGATACCATGCCTTCACTCCCAATAGAACTTCCCCCTCCATCAAAAATACTGAAGGTAGATTGAAACGATTCCACCATTTCTTCAAATTTTGCCTGATCCACAGTGGACATAGAGAACAATAATACGAAGAAACAAAATAACAAATTCATCAAGTCACTGAAGGTATTCATCCAAGGTGCTGATCCTCCAGACACACTTTTCTTCTTTCTTCTGGCCAAGACTTATTCACCACCTTCAACATCTTCATTCATCGTATCTCTCGCTCCAGGTGCCAGGAATGATTTTAATTTTTCTTCGATGACACGTGGATTTTCTCCTGCCTGAATAGACAAAAGTCCCTCAATCATCACAGAACGAAGCTGTACTTCCATCTCATTATTCTGTTTCAGCTTATTCGAAATCGGAATAGCCATCCAGTTTGCAATCACAGAACCATAAAAGGTGGTAACCAATGCAACCGCCATAGCCGGTCCTACTGTAGTCGGATCATCTAATCCCTCCAACATGTTAATCAGACCAATCAAGGTACCAATCATACCCCATGCAGGACCCATGGCTGCCATGACATCCCAAAAAGCAGTTACACGTTCATGACGTTCCTCCATACAATTTAACTCTGTTTCCAAGATTCCCTTGACCAATTCCGGATCCGTACCATCCACAATTAAAAGGATTCCCTTCTTCATGAAAGGATCTTCAATCTCCTGTGCCACTTCCTCCAATGCCAGAAGACCTTCTTTTCTGGCCACATTGGATAATTCAATAATCTGACGGATGGAGCTTCTCACATTCAAAACTGGTGTTTTAAAAATCAGCCGGATACTTTTAAATCCGTTAACAAAGTCTTGAATGGAATTCGAGGTAATGGTACTTGTTAAGGTTCCACCAATGGTAATCAGCACGGAGTTAAAATCAACAAAGTTTTCCATTAATCCAAAATTCACACCTGAGTCGCCAATCACAATACCGAATATTAACAGTACTATGCCTCCAACAATACCTATAAGGGATGCTAAATCCATTCTCTCTTCACCTTCTTTTTCCTCAATATATTTGATTTATAATACATGTGTGTATTTTAACACATTTTCCCCATTTTTTCCATCATATTTTTACAATATTTTCATTTTTAGAAAAGGACTTATACATACAAGAAATAACACTCCTATGCATAAGTCCTTTTTCTCATACCATTCTTCCGGGTTCGTTATCTCTTCAGACTCAGCAATTCTTCAATCATGGTATCTGACGTTGTAATAACTCTTGAATTTGCCTGAAAACCTCTCTGTGTTACAATCATATCTGTAAACTCAGAAGCAAGGTCCACATTAGACATTTCAACAGCACCACCTGTCATACTTTCTCCCGCCGCGTCGATGGTCTGGTATGTTATATTTCCAGAGTTCAGTGTCTGTCCAAACAGATTATCTCCTATCTTTTCCAGACCAGCCGGGTTAGAAAAGTGTGCAGTCGCCAGCTGTCCAATCACAAGCACATCACCATTTGTATAGGATGAAACAATAGAACCATCACTTGAAATACCAATGGAAGACATCTTTCCCACAGCCTTTCCTGCGCCTACTCCGTCAATTCCTGCATTGGCATCAAAATCAGTGTCGCTTCCATAATTCGTCAAACTGGAAAAATCCACTGTAATATCTTCGGCAAATGCCGGAAGATTATTTGCACCATCCGTCATATTCAATGTAAAGTTTGCCGGATCGTTGGTAATCGTTCCATTTGTTGCATCAAATGTGAGAGTGATGCTTCCATCCGGGTTCACTCCGTCACCGCTAAACACTGCTGAAAGTCCTTCTTCCGGATTCGTTCCATTGAAAACAGTAGAAGGAGTTAATGTAAATTCTGTATCACTTACTTTTCTCACATCCATCTGTATTCCATACTGGTTGCCAAGACTATCATATACATATAATTTAGTATTTATAACTCCGGAACCACTTGTTGAATATGCCTCATCCTGTGGATTAATATTACCGGAAAGCATTGCCTGTGTTGTCTGTGCAGGTGCTGTCGTCATATACTGCTGACCATAGAGAGAAATTGGTCTTAACTGATCTCTCTGTAACTCCATGTCTCCGGTATCCGGATTCATTGCTGCAGTATATCCCATAACATAATTTCCACTTCCTGTCACAAGATTACCATTTCCATCTGTGGTGAAATTGCCTGCTTTGGTAAAATACTCACTTCCGTCGTCTCCCTGAACAATAAAGAAACTGTCACCATTAATCATGGCATCCAAAGCATTTCCTGTAGACTGGGCACCACCTCTTTCTGTGATATTCGTTGTAATTTGTGCTACGCCGGCACCAAGACCTACTTGCATTGCATTTGATCCACCTGTCAGACCTGTTTCACTTGGACCCGTGGCAATCTGAGATGTCTGATAAAACAAATCACTGAAAGATACTCTCTGTGCCTTGTAACCAACGGTATTTACATTAGCAATATTGTTACCAATTACGTCCATTCTTGTCTGATGCACTTTTAATCCTGACACACCAGAATACATTGCTCTCATCATAGTAAAAATGACCTCCTTATTCTCCGCATGTTTCCATCTGTCATTCCGGAAACAATAGCCTCCCAAAAGGGTCCGGCTATATAATTACGGCTCCATCAATATTTGTATATACGTTTTCTGTATCATTAGTCTGCTCCATCGCAGTGATAACAGTACGATTCTTTACATTTACAATGAATGATAAATTATCCATAATAACCAACGATTCACGAATTCCTTTTTCATCTGCTTTTCGTGTTCCCTGCTCCAGACGTTCCAATTGTTCCTGTGTTAAGGTAATATTTCTGTCTGTTAATCTGGCATCTGCATGCTTGGAAAATTTTATCTCTTCTTTTGCACTATCAACAGATTTCTCATAAAAGATCTCTTCAAAAGAACGAGAAGTTTCTTTGTTTTTTGAAACATTATTTGTGTGATGAAGATAGGTTTCCTGAACTTGCTGTATGGATGTAAAATTATGATTGATTTCCATCCTCTGAACCACCGCTTTCTATATCTTCTGAATCTCCCGGTTCTTCCGGATTTTCAGGCTCTTCTGGTACATCCGGATTTGTTCCATTGTCACCATCAATCAGATCTTCAAGGAATTGATCATCCACTACCGTATCAAAATCTGCATAATCATACGGATATCCATCAATGTAAAGCATTGCTTTTCCGTCTACAATCTGAACATAATCTACTTTACCGGCAACTGTAGTGGTACTGTTACTTCCCGTGGATTTTCCTACTTCTATTATCACATTCTTTCCGACTAAGGATAATGCCTGGGAATTGTTAATTGCCGTTGACACATTTTGCATTTCCTCCAGTGCGGAAAACTCTGCAAGCTGACTGACCATTTGTGTATTGTCCATAGGGCTTAATGGATCCTGATACTGAAGCTGTGTGGTAAGTAATTGTAAAAAAGCATCTTTTCCCAGTTCCGCGCCACTGGATTTTTCTCCAAGCTGCGTAGGCGTCTGATTTGTCTGAAGCTGTCCATTTACAACATCATTTGAAAAAATCTTACTTGTATCCATCCTGTTCTCCTTTCCGGTTATGCAATATAACTTACCGTATTTCCTAATGTTTCTTTCAAATCATCTTCTTTGGTACTTTCTTCTGTCTCTTCCGTCGTTTCTAAAAATGTTCTTCTTCGTTTTGCACCTTTCTCTGTGTCCTGACCGGACTGTTTTCCTGTATCCTGGTTTTGATCAAAACCTTTTGCAGAAACCATAACCTCCACAGATTCTACTTTCAGTCCCTGTGCTTCAAAAGTCTCCTTCAGAACATTAATCTGGGATTCCAGTGCTGCCTTGGCACTTTCATTTTCTGTTGCAATATGTGCCGTCATAACACCATTTTTGGAAACAACCTCAATGGAAACTTTTCCCAAATGTTCCGGATATAACTGCATCTGAATACTGGTTACATCTTGTTTCATAGTGGTTTTTACCTGCTGAAGTACTTGCTCCAGAATCTGTTCCGATGTGTCGCTGCCCACCCGCTCGGCCAGTAATTCCTGTATCTGTTTCTGCATAACATTCATCTGTCGAACAGGTACTGTCTGTACTTTTGCTTCTACCGGTACTTCTGCCTGTTCAAATGCTTGTTTTCCGGTTTCTTGCCCCGACTGTTGCTGCTGCTGCATATCACCATTCAAGTTCTGATTTGGCATATCCACAGTTTCCGCTGTTTGCCGGCTGACTGTTTCTGTAACTGTTGTCATATCCTGCTCCACTGTCTGTACCGGTACGAACTCCTGCACTGTTTTTGTTAAATCTTTCAATGCATTTGCCAGCTCGGGATTTGTCAATAATTCTCCGGCATTTTTCACATCTTTCACTTCCATAAACAGCTTCATCAGATTTTCCGGTTCTGTCAAGTCGACAGGTTCCAAATTAAACTGTTTTAAGAAACCTTCCAGTTCCTCTGTGGAAATATTCAGATTCGCTGCAATTTGGGACAGAAATTCCTTCTGAACATCCCCCATTTGCTCTGGTTTCGGCATTACATCTGCAAGATTTTGATTCTGCATCACAAACAAATTAGCTATCATCTCCATTGCAACCTTATTCTCCGGCTGTAAATCCAATTCTAATTCTTGCGACTCTGAATCCTGTTCTGTGAAAAGTTCCTCAACCTTATCATTCTGACCGGAGTCATCCGTGGTCTTCTGATAGGTTTTCTCTGCTT
Source organism: uncultured Roseburia sp. (assembly GCA_944381595.1). GTDB lineage: Bacteria > Bacillota > Clostridia > Lachnospirales > Lachnospiraceae > CAG-303. The sequence continues at coordinate 11,738 of CALWLV010000150.1, read as the reverse complement.
TTTCCATAGACTGGGAAAAGTCTGTCTGCTCTACCGCATCGTTTTGTCTGGTTCCTTTGCTTCCATCAAACATCTGAAGCAGATTTTCCGTTTTCACACTTTGCGTTACCATCTCACACCTCCTTTATCTTTTTTTGAAACCTGACGGTTTCTAAATTTATAGCATCATCTTCCAAAGAAAAGATGGTGTTACCCTTCCGGTGCCAACAAAACTGTAATCTTGGCACAATATACGGCATCTATATCACTGAGTGCATCCAAAATCTTCGCTCTTGGCTCTGTTTCCATATTTTTCAGAATAGAAACGATAACTTCCATATTTCCTGTCATTTCATATAAAGCTGCCGCTGCTTTATCAGGTTCCATATCCGTATAGGCATCTGCAAGATCTCTGTACTGTTCATCATATAAATACTGTTCTGCCACCTGTTTATACAATTCTGCTGCATAATCAGGCTCTATTTCTTCATAATAGCGCTTGTAATTTTCATAATCAATGGCAGAATCTCCAAACACCACTTCATCATAATAAGCCTGTTTCTCTTCCTCAAATGCAGCCTGATTTTGTTCAAACTGTTTCAGTCGTTCTACCTCCGCCTGTAAATCTGCAATTTCACTGGCAGATGCTGATTCTGACGTTTTATAATCATCAATCTGTTTTTCCAGATCTTTTATATAATCAATGGCCTCTGCAAGATTTTTATACGGATATTCGCTGGTGGCAACTTCCTCGTCACTGGCATCCGGCAATATTTTATTGATTACAGGTACGTCCTTAAAAATTGGTCTCATCACCGAACTTCCAAAACCGCCCACATCAAATTTAATCAGTGCGGCAAAAATAATCAGCCATACCAGAATAATCATGATTCCAATTAGAATTGACAGCAATTTATTTCCTTTTTTTTCTTCTACGTCCACACCTTCCAGTAATGGATCGGTCTGTTTCTTTCTTCTAGGCATTTTCTATTTCCTTTCCATTCCCATTGTACTGATAGCTGGTAAGCTCATCATTGGCTTTGTCTTCTTCTTCTTTCAGCTCCTGTTTATACCGGTCGAAAGCTTTTTCCTTAAGGATTTCCTGAGTCTTTCGTTCTACCATAACATCATTGAGTTTCCGTCTTGCAATCTCTACATTTTTCTTTGCCAGCTGAATTTTTTTCTTCTGTTCTTCTGCCTGAGTTTTCTTAATCTCAATCGCATTATTTAGCCGGCTCATTTCCAAAAGATCCAGTTTCTTATTCCTGAAATCCTGTATTTTTTTCCGGTAAGCGTCTTGTTCGCTATATATTTTCTGCAGTCTTTCTTCTTCTTCCCGAAGTATTCCATTGGCCATGGAGAATGCAATCTTTGCCTGCTCCTCCAATTTCAGTTTCAAATCCAAAATATTTTGCATTCGGTATACAAATTTTGTCATATTTTATTCCTTTACTGGAAAATGGATTCCAACAAATGTAATTCCTCATCAAAATTAAATTTCTCATCTACCCCCTGACGCAGGAAACTATTGACCTGGTCAATTTTTGATATAGCAAAATCAATATTTTTATTTGAACCATTTTTATATGCACCAATGTTAATCAAATCTTCTGCCTCATTATAAGTAGCCATGACATTTTTCAGTTTTCCGGCCAGCTGCTTATGCTCTTTGGTTGCAATCTGGCTCATTACTCTGGAAATACTCTGTAAAACATCAATGGCAGGATAATGATTTTTATGTCCCAGCTTCCTGGACAACATAATATGCCCATCTAAAATACTTCTGGCTGTATCTGTAATCGGCTCATTAAAATCATCACCATCCACAAGAACCGTATATAACCCGGTAATAGAACCTTCTTTTGATGTTCCTGCACGTTCCAGAAGTTTTGGCATTTCACTATATACACTGGGAGGATATCCTCTGGTAACCGGCGGCTCCCCTGATGCTAATCCAATTTCCCTCTGGGCCATAGAAAAACGTGTAAGGCTGTCCATCATAAGCAGCACGTCTTTTCCCTGATCACGGAAATACTCTGCAATAGCCGTTGCCGTTTTTGCGGCCTTATTTCGAATGAGAGCCGGTTTATCAGAAGTCGCCACGACTACTACGCTTCGTTTCATTCCTTCCTCTCCCAAATCTCTTTCGATGAATTCCCGCACTTCCCTGCCACGCTCCCCAATCAGAGCTATGACATTGATATCAGCCTTGGTATTTCGTGCAAACATACCAAGCAGAGTACTCTTTCCCACACCACTGCCGGCAAAAATTCCAATTCTGACTCCTTTTCCAACCGTAATTAATCCATCCACTGCTTTCACTCCCAGAGGAAGAATTTCATGGATAATTTCTCTTTCCATCGGATCGGGAGGAGCAGCTTCCACCGAATATGCCTCTCCATCCTCTATGTAACTTCCATCCATGGGTCTGCCAAGACCATCCACTACCTTTCCAAGAATCTGATCGCTCACCCGAACTCTTAATACATCCCCTGTATTTTCTACAAAACAACCCGGGCCAATGCCATCCACCGTTTCAAAAGGCATGAGTAAAACCCGATTATCCTTAAATCCCACTACTTCCGCCATGACATCCGGTCTGCCCGGCTGATTGGAAGCAATTTTACACAAATCATTGAGTCTTGCATCCGGACCAATGGATTCTATGGTCAAACCCACAATTTTTGTTACTTTTCCCATTTTCTTATAATACTTTTTTTCTTTCAAAGCAAGGTATTTCTCAACTTCAAAAATTCCCATAACATCTCACCAAATTCATACATTTTATGATTATTTATGTCCTGCACAGGCAAGAATTTTAATATCTTCCGTCAACTGTTCCAACTGCAAATCAAGACTGCAGTCAAAAACTCCCAGTTCCGTATCTATGACGCAATCACCTTTTTGCATCAGAGCATCTTCAACAATATCAATCTCTGCCTCCGGAACGGCTGTCTGAATTCTATTCTTATTCTCTCTCAGAAAAACAGCATCTTCATGGCAAGCTTTAATTAAATAATGTTTGCTCGATTCAATATCTTCAAACACACTGTTCACAATAGCAAGAATCAGGTCTTTCTTATCCTCTGCCAGCACATGTGTGACACTTGAAAACACATCCAAAATAGTGTCAACCAACATTGGCTCCAGTTTCTGTTTCTCCTCCTCAAACTCTCGCTCCAGTTCTTTTTTTCGACTATTTAAATCTGCCTCTTTCTTTGCAAATTCCTGCTGACATTGAAGTCTTGCTTCTTCATACCCTTTTTCAAACCCCTCTTTCTCTGCCGTTTCAAGAACCTCTTCTCTTTCTCTTTGTGCACCTGCTTTTATCTCTTCCGCTTCTTGATTTGCATTCTGAATCAACTCATCTGCTTCCTGTTTCGCCTGTTCCAGAATCTCTTCTGCCGTTTGCTGTGCCGGCACCACCTGTTCTTCCGCCGATTCGTCTTCCAATAAGGTACTTACCTTTTCCGCATTCAGTCCCACTGAGAACCCATCTTCATCTATGCGGGACTCTTTCTCCATTTCTTTTCGAATCTTTTCCAGTTTTTCAAGAACAAGTTCATTATTATCAATAATTCTTTTTTCTTTTTCTTCGTCAATACTGACGAACCGATATATATTAGACAACTAACTCATCACCTCCACCACGAGAGATAATGATTTCTCCTGTATCCTCCAGTTTTCTGACAATACCAACAATTTTCTGCTGAGTATCTTCCACATCTTTCATTCTGACAGGACCCATGTATTCCATATCTTCCCGAATCATATCTGCAAGACGCTTTGATAAGTTGTGGAATATTACAGACTGAACTTCTTCGTTTGTACCCTTCAATGCAACACTCAAATCGTGGTGATCCACATCTCTGAGTACTCTCTGAATACTTCTGTCATCCAGCATTAAGATATCCTCGAATACAAACATCTTTCTTCTGATTTCGTCTGCCAATTCCGGTTCTTCCAGTTCCAATTCCTCGAGAATATGTTTTTCGGTTCCTCTATCCACAGTATTTAAGATATCTACAATAGAATCTACGCCGCCAACAATGGTATAGTCCTGTGTGACAAGAGATGAAAACTTTCTCTCCAGAATATTTTCCACATCTTTAATAACATCCGGTGTGGTTCGGTCCATTTTTGCAATACGTTTTGCAACGTCTGCCTGTTTCTCCGGAGGAAGAGCTGATATCACCATGGACGCCTGTGCGGCCGGGAGATAGGAAAGAATCAAAGCAATCGTCTGCGGATGTTCATCTTGAATAAAATTCAATAACTGGCTTGGATCTGTCTTTCGCACAAATTCAAACGGACGAACCTGCAGGGATGAAGTAAGCCTTCTGATAACCTCTTCTGCCTGTTCTGTCCCAAGGGCCTTCTGCAGCAATTCTTTTGCATATCCAATACCACCTTCTGCAATATATTGCTGTGCAAGACAAACCTGATAAAACTCGTTCAGCACATCATCTTTCGTTTGCGGCGATACACTTCTTGTATTTGCAATTTCCAGTGTCAGCTGTTCAATCTCTTCATCTTTCAGATGTTTAAATATCTTTGATGATTTTTCCGGTCCAAGGGCAATCAGCAAGGTTGCTGCTTTGCTGGTTCCTGAAAGTTCTTCCTTCTTTCGCTCTGCTGTACGAGACATCTTTGTATCCTCCTATTATTCCCAATCCTGATTCAACCAGTTGCGTAACAGCATTGCTGCTGATTCCGGATTTTCATCCACAAATTTCTCAATGGCTTTACGCACTTCTGATTTCTCACTATATTCAATATCTTCCACAATTTCTTTCTCTTTGGTCGCGCTTAAAATCTCATCCACAGAAAGCTCTGGTTCTGTTTCTGTCACTTCCACAGGTCTTAAACTTCTCCACACTACAAATCCAAGCAATCCAAGACTGATAACCGCAAGAATAATCGGAAGAAGTGTATTGGTAAAACTATAATCTGTCACTTTGTCCTGGAACATCGGTACGTTATATCCAATCATCTGAATATTTTCTGCAGGAATACCTGTACCTGCAGCAACCGCCTGAATCAATCCGGTAAAGTCAACATTCATTGGTGTCACTTCGCTGTTGGCAGCCTGATATTCTTCCCATGTCATATTATCCAATGCTCCGGATTCTTCCAGTGCCGCTTCGTCATACACCTGATATTTGTTTACCGCAATGGCAAGGGTGGATGTTTCCCGATTTAACGTTCCCTGTTCCCCTTCTGTATGGGTAATAGTCTGGCTTGGTGCATATTCATTCTTTTCAATAGATACGCTGGTATTACTTCCATCGCCGGTATCTACCTGATAGGTTGTGTCATCATCATTGGAATCCGTACCCGGAACTCCACCACTGTATCCTGTTCCTTCCGAGTTGTAATAATAGTCATTTTTCTTTACTTCATTGTCATTATACATGTAAGTATCGACAGTATCCACTTTATCAAAAGTAATATCCAGATTCGGAGCCACCGATGTTGTACTGTATAATTGTGTTGTATTCAGGAGATTGGTTACATTTCCAATCACCTCGTCATAATAAAGCTGACGAATCTTCTCTCGCTCCGATGCTGTCACACCGGAGTCCGACATTGCTGCCGTATCATTTCCTTCAAACAAAACATTTCCGGCTGAATCAAGAATTGTAATTCTTGCTGTTGAATCGTTTCCAACTGCAGTAGCACAATATCTTGCCATACCCTCTGCAGCTCCATCCGGAATGGAATTTTTCAATGTCAATTGCACACTGACAAATGTTTCCTGATCCTCATCTGTTTCCAAAACACTATAACTGACTGCCGGAATGGAAAATGTTACATTTGCAGACCTTACATAGTCAAAAGAGGTAAGCACAGCTACCATTTTGTCTTCCAGATACTTTTGATACAAACGTTCCTTATCCTCAGAAGTCGTACTAAAGCCACCATCATTTACATAATCTTCAATTTCGTATCCTTTGGCAGTATAACCTTCCTGAGCAATGAGATACGTTGCCGTTACCAAATCTTCTTCCGGAACTTTAATAATCAGCCCGCCATTTTCTGTTGTATAATTAATATCATTACTTGTAAGTACATCAGCAATATCTGCTGCCGTAACAGAATCCTCACATTCAATCAGGGTTTCATACGTAGGCGCAGACAAAACCACCGCAAGAATCACCACAGCAACAACAACAACTGCGACGATGCTTACAATCAGTCTTTTCTGTTTTTTATCATATTTTTCCCAGAATTCTTTCGCTCTGGATTGTATATCCTTAAGTTTCTCGTTCATATTCTTTCTTCACTCTTCACTGTTTATTTTTAAACCTGAATCTGCATAATTTCCCTATAAGCATCAAGAAAAGCATTTTTCACTGCCACTGTATACTGCAAGGAAAGATATGCTTTCTGTTGTGCAACGGTAAGTTCATGTGTACTTTCTGTATTTCCCAAAGTAAAGTCCAACGCTGCTTTCTCTGCTTCCTGAGAAAGAGTATCTGTTTCCTGTACCAGCTGCATTGCCGAATTTAAGACGGTTGAAAAGGAATTATCCTCTCCCGTTCTTGACGTTGATGATGAACCAGTTACCGAATTTAACGCATTTGTATAAAAATCTAATCCTACTCCGCTAAGCCCTTCTGTTATATCCACTGTCTTATCTCCATTTCTTCAATTTTGTTTATTTGCCAACTTCCAATCCTTTTGTCGCCATAGCCTTTGCCGCATTAAAGGCAGTCACATCAGCCTCATAAGCTCGTGAGGCATCGATAAGATTGGTCATTTCCGTGATGACATTCACATTCGGATAAGTGACATATCCGTTCTCATCCGCATCTGGATGGGAAGGATCATAAACCATATTCATCTCTGTCTCTGTATCTTCTACAATCCGGCTGACTTTCACTCCGTTTCCACTGATACCGCCATCTGTAAGACCAATACTGGAAAGAAGTGTATTGTGAAAATCCTGACTATTCTTCTCCGTAAAGACCACTGTTTTTCTTCTATATGGGCCTCCTTCAGAAGTTCTTGTTGTATTTGCATTTGCAATATTCTGTGAAATGATGTCTGTTCGAAGTCTCTGTGCACTCATTCCTGATGCACAGATGTCAAAAGCTGTAAATAAACCCATCTCTTATCTCCTTCTACTTCGCCAATGCTGCACGAAACATATTAAACTCATGTGTCATGGAATCAATCAGTGCATTATATTTAATTTGTGTAGATGCCATCTCTACATTCTCCACGTCAATATCTACATTATTTCCATCCAGCCGGTAGGAATAACTGATGTTATCTGTATAAGTAGTAGCATTCAAATTTTCCAAATCCACATCTGCAACCATCTCCCTTACAGAGTTTGTGCTTCCGCCTGTTAGTTCCTCCAGCAAATACTCTTCAAAATCAACGTCTTTCCTCTTATACCCTGGAGTATCTTTATTGGCAATATTGTTTGCAATCACATTATATCTTGTCCATGATGCATCTGCTGCTTTTTCCAATAAATTTACATAATCATACGCATGTGAGTTAATCATTTTTTCTTTTCATCCCTTTCGTTCATACATAAGAGTAAGCTATCATAATGCATATATATATTTATTGAATATTATAACTTCTATATTCCAAGTTGACAAGTCAAAATTTGTCAAAAATGAAAAAATAATCTCTTTCCAGAAAATTCCAAAAAGAGATTATTTTCTGCTAATATTGTACTTTCTTTATTTCATCGAACACAACATCGTTCAATACTTTGATATAGGTACCTTTCATTCCAGAAGAACGGGATTCAATAATTCCTGCACTTTCGAATTTCCTTAATGCATTTACAATGACGGAACGGGTAATTCCAACCCTGTCTGCAATTTTACTTGCAACCAGAAGTCCTTCACTGCCATCCAACTCTTCAAAAATATGAACCAAAGCTTCCAGTTCTGAAAATGAGAGAGTACTGATTGCAGACTTTACTACCTGCACTCTTCGTTCCTCTTCTGCATTTTCTTCATTTACAGAACGCATCATTTCCAGACCAACAACAGTGGTTCCATATTCACTGAGAATAATGTCGTCAATTTCATATTGCTTATCACATTTATAAATAAACAATGTTCCCAAACGTTCACCTGCAATATCAATCGGTGCAATAATTGCCTGAAATTTCCGAATATTGTCATCACAAAATCCCAATGTAGCAAGATTTACATTCTCTTTCGTTGATAACACGCTGAGCAAACGTTCATTCAGCATCTTATCAACCATGACCCCCATGTCCCCTTTAATCAGTTCTGTCAGTTCTTCTACATCGGTCTTTTTGCCAATACCCAGAATTTTTCCTTTCTTGCTGATCACAAGAATATTAGAATCAAGAATATCACTAAGGACATTGCAGATATCGTTAAATACTACTTTCTGTGTATTATTATTGTGCAGAAGTTTATTGATTTTTCTCGTTTTGTCTAATAACTGTACGCTCATGTAAGCCTCCTGAAATCTACTTCTCTTACTTGTTGATAATTTCGTTCGATAACTTGTTCCACCTCTTACTTTTTTTCTTTAACTCCAAGCATAACATATTTTTCAATGTTTTTCAAGCAATTTATTGAATTCTCTGACTTTTCTTACAATTTTTTACATATCCGCAATTTTCATCTGCACAAACAAGCTTGTTCCCCTTTTCCAGCATATATCCTCCGCATTCCGGGCATTTTTCTGCCGACGGTTTCTGCCAGGACATAAAATCACAATCCGGATTATCCTCACATCCGTAATATCTTCTCCCCTTTTTTGTTTTCCGAATCACAATTTCTTTTCCACATTTTGGACAGGAAACACCTATTTTTTCCAGATATGGTTTTGTATTATGGCATTCCGGAAAACCGGGACATGCAAGGAACTTTCCATGAGGTCCATATTTAATAACCATCATGCGTCCACACTCTTCACACTGGACATCAGATTCTTCATCCTTAATTTCTATTTTTTCCAATTCTTCTTCTGCATGTTTTACTGCCAAATCCAAATCCGGATAAAAATTTCGAATGATCGTTTTCCACTCTACTCGCCCTTCTTCTACTTTATCCAGCAAAGACTCCATATTGGCTGTAAAATTAGAATCTACAATAACCGGGAATGCTGTCTTCATAATATTATTTACAGCCTCCCCAAGTTCTGTCACATAGAGATTTTTCTCTTCTTTGGCTACATATCTTCTCTGAATAATTGTCGTAATAGTAGGAGCGTAAGTACTTGGTCTTCCAATCCCCTGTTCTTCCAATGCTTTGACAAGTGCTGCTTCCGTAAAATGAGCCGGAGGCTGGGTAAAATGCTGTTTTTCTTCAAAGGCCTCAAACGTCAGTCTGGAATCTTCTTTGATTTTTCCCACAATCGCACTGCCTTCACTCTTATCATCCTCATCTGACTTATATACAGACATAAAACCTTCAAAGGACAATTTGGATGCCGCAGCAGTGAAAAGATATCTGCCTGCCTTGATTTTTAATGAAGTAGTGCTATATCTTGCACTGTTCATCTGACTTGCCGTGAAACGTTTCCAGATTAACTGATACAAACGAAACTGATCTCTGGTAAGCTGATCTTTCACATTCACCGGATGCAATGTAATATCCGTTGGACGGATTGCCTCATGGGCGTCCTGAATCTTACCTATGTTTTTTTTCTCTTTTCCCTTTTCCGCCAGATATTCACTGCCAAAATTTTCTTCAATATATGATTTTGCCATTGCCGCTGCTTCTTCTGAAATTCTGGTAGAATCCGTTCTCAGATAAGAAATAATACCAATGGTTCCTCTTCCTTTAATATCCACACCTTCATATAACTGCTGAGCAATTCTCATGGTCTTCTGTGTAGAAAAATTCAATGTTTTGGACGCTTCCTGCTGCAGTGTACTGGTAGTAAACGGAAGCGGTACTTTCTTCTCCCTGGTTCCCTTCTTTATTTCAACTACCTGATATTCTTCCCGCTTTGAGCTTTCCATAACCTCATCTAACTCTGCTTTACTGGAGATTCCTTTTTTTCCATCTTCTGTTCCATAAAATTTTGCAACAAGAGGCTTTTTTTCTCCCTCAACATTCAGAACCACATCCAAAGTCCAGTATTCTTCCGGAATAAATGCATCGATTTCTGCCTCACGGTCACAAATCATTCTAAGTGCAACAGATTGCACACGCCCTGCACTTAATCCTCTTTTTACTTTTTCCCAGAGCAACGGGCTGATGGAATAACCCACCATTCTATCCAACACTCTTCTTGCCTGCTGGGCATCTACCAGATTCATATCAATTTCTCTTGGATGTTTCAGAGAATCTTTGACTGCATTTTTCGTTATTTCATTAAACGTAATTCGTTTCATTTTGCTCTGATCCAGTTTCAAGGCAATGGACAAATGCCAGGAAATTGCCTCTCCCTCACGATCCGGGTCCGTTGCCAGATAGACTTTGTCAGCTTTTTTTACCAGTTTCCTCAGTTCAGCCAGTTTCTCCCCTTTTCCTCTGATTGTAATATACTTCGGTTCATAATCGTGCTCAATATCAATTCCCATGGTACTCTTCGGCAAATCCCTCACATGTCCGTTGGAAGCTGTCACTTCATAGTTTGTTCCCAAAAATTTTTTAATTGTCTTTACTTTTGCCGGTGATTCCACTATCACTAAATATTTGGCCATCTTAACCTCCATATTAAGTATTCTTGCTATTTTTTTATATAATAGTTTTTCACAGGTTCCTCCACTAATCCTGCCAGCTGAAGCTGTAACAGAATGTCATACAGTTCTCCTGATTCCATTCCTGTTTTTTCCGAAATTTCATCCACACTTTGAGGATAGAAACAGAGAACACTATACACCACTTCATTTCTTTTTTCAAGAACAATTTTTGAATTTCCCTTATTTTTCTGTGAAATACCCATTGTAAACAAAATATCAGACACTTCAATGGCAGGATATGCCCCTTCCCGAATGAGACGATTGCATCCACAACTCAGGGGATCGTCAATCCTTCCCGGTACTGCACAGACATCTACTCCCTGATCCAGAGCATATCTTGCTGTAATCAGCGATCCGCTTTTTTCCTTTGCCTCTGTAATCACCACACACCCACTCATTCCGGCAATCAGACGATTTCGCTCGGGAAACTGCCATGCATTGGGTCGTCTGCCCGGCGGATATTCCGAAATCAATGCTCCCTGTTCCTGTATCCTGTCATATAACAAACGATTTTCCGGCGGATAACAGATATCTACTCCACATCCCAGCACTGCGTAGGTAATTCCCCCTGATTCCATTGCTCCCTCATGAGCTGCACTATCCACACCTCTTGCCATACCGCTGATAATGGAAATCCCCTGTTCTGCCAGTTCTCCGGCCAATCTTTTCGCTGTATTCCATCCATAGTGACTGCAGACTCTTGCTCCGATAATAGCTGCAGACGGATGATTCAGCCCCCGGAGTTCCTTTCCTTTTACAAATAAGGCTTTCGGTCCATCCGGCAAATACTTCAGTTTCGCCGGAAATTCCTCCTGGCGTTCTGTAATAAATATAATTTTTTGTTGTTCTAACTTTTTTCTTTCTTCCTCGGGATTAAAATCTTTTCTGCTCTCCATAATGTGTCCCACATCCTGCTCTTTTATGCATTTACATGCAAGTAAAATCTTTTCGGATGCTGTATAAATATGCTCCGGTATCTGAAAATACTCCAGTAATCGTTTTATTTTTTTATACCCCATATTGGGCACTGTCACTAACCACAACAAAGCATCTTCAT
>CALWLV010000149.1 GCA_944381595.1 uncultured Roseburia sp. | reverse complement strand
GCATTATCTAAGGTTTCAGAGGAATGGGCATATATCGTAGAACATTACTTTCTGCCAAAATGCGAAGTGACAGGTTTTTGTACCGAGAAGAGATCCTGCGGTAGGAAACCGGCAAAGGATGAAGGGGTAAACAGGAATTAGTCATAAAATGTATGTTAAAAGATACAAAAAAACAGAAAAATCTCCTTGTATACAAAAGATAAATGAGATATAATAATAGTAACTGCGTTGTTGTGCAGACTTTTGAAAAATAATAAAAATTAAAAATAAAATACAGAAAGGAGATTTGTACTATGGCATTCATAGACAAAATTAAAGAACAGGCAAAAAAAGATAAGAAAAGAATTGTTCTTCCGGAATCAATGGACAGAAGAACATTCGAAGCAGCAGAAGAAATTTTGAAAGAGGGACTTGCAGATCTTATCATTATCGGTTCAGAAGAGGAAGTAGCGAAGAATAGCGAGGGACTTGATATATCAGGAGCTACCATTGTAAACCCTGCGACAAATGCAAAGACGGCAGAGTACATAGATCTTCTGGTAGAACTGAGAAAAGCAAAGGGTATGACAAAGGAGTCTGCAACAGAACTTCTGATGAATGAGTATATGTTTTATGCCTGTATGATGGTAAAAGCAGGGGATGCAGACGGTGTAGTTTCAGGAGCCTGCCATTCCACAGCGAATACGTTAAAGCCGGCACTTCAGATTATTAAGACAAAGCCGGGAACCAAGTTAGTATCCGCATTCTTCCTGATGGAAGTTCCGGATTGTGAATTTGGTGAAAAGGGAACATTTGTATTTGGTGACTGTGGTCTGAACCAGAATCCAAATCCGGAAGAGTTGGCAGCAATTGCAATATCTTCCGCAGAAAGCTTCAAGGCTTTGGTTGGCGTGGAACCAAAGGTAGCTATGTTGTCCCACTCATCTAAGGGAAGTGCGAAACATGCAGATATCGATAAGGTTGTAGAAGCAACCAGAATTGTAAAAGAAATGGATCCGGAATTGAATGTGGACGGAGAACTTCAGACAGATGCAGCACTGGTTCCGGAGGTAGGAGCTTCTAAGGCACCGGGAAGCACTGTTGCAGGACAGGCAAATGTATTGATTTTCCCTGATTTGGATGCAGGAAACATTGGATACAAGCTTGTTCAGAGACTTGGAAAAGCAGAAGCATACGGACCATTGTGCCAGGGTATTGCAAAGCCGGTAAATGACTTATCCAGAGGATGTTCTTCAAAGGATATCGTTGGGGTAGTGGCAATTACAGCTGTGCAGGCACAGATGAATGACTAATGCAAATCTCTGATTTGTTTAGTAGTAGTATAGAAAAAGATGAAAGATTTGTTTAAAGGAGAAAAAATATGAAAATCTTAGTTCTGAATTGTGGAAGTTCTTCATTGAAGTATCAGTTAATCGATATGGAGAACGAAGAAGTACTGGCAAAGGGGATTTGTGAGAGAATCGGACAGGAGCTGTCTGTTTTGACACATAAACCGGACGGAAAAGACAAATTTGTAAGAGAACCACCGATGCCGGATCATCAGGTAGCAGTAGAGCTCGTACTGGAAGCACTCATCGATGCAGACCATGGTGTGATTGAACATGCAGATGAAATCGGAGCAGTGGGACACAGAGTACTCCATGGTGGACAGGTATACAGCAAGTCCATCATTGTAGACGAAGATGTTAAGAAAGTCATCAAAGACTGCTTCCCATTGGGACCTCTTCACAACCCTGCAAACCTGATTGGTATTGAAGCTTGTGAAAAAGCACTTCCTGGCAAGCCACAGGTAGCTGTTTTTGATACTGCATTCCATCAGACTATGCCGCCAAAGGCCTATATGTATGCAGTTCCTTATGACTGGTATGAAAAATATGGAATCAGAAGATATGGTTTCCATGGAACAAGCCATGCATTCGTATCCAAGAGAGCCATTGAATTTGCAGGACTTGATCCGGAAAATTCAAAAGTAATCGTATGCCATCTTGGAAATGGTTCTTCCATCTCTGCCGTATTAAATGGCAAATGTATCGATACCAGCATGGGACTTACTCCGTTGGAAGGTCTTCCTATGGGAACAAGAAGTGGTGACATTGATCCTGCTATCGTGCAGTTTGTAGCAAACAAAGAAAACAAGACTGTGGATGAAATGTTAAATATTCTGAACAAAGAATCCGGTATGCTTGCAGTCAGCGGAAAATCCAGCGACTTCAGAGATCTGAACGACGGAATGGACGCAGGAGATGAAAGATGTACATTGGCTCTTGAAATGTTCTCATACAAGACAGCAAAATACATCGGAAGCTATATCGCTGCAATGAATGGTGTAGATGCTATCGTATTTACAGCAGGTGTTGGTGAAAATGATGATGTGGTAAGAAAACTTACTATGGAATACTTCGGATACATGGGAATCAAAATCGACTTAGAAGAAAATAAGAAACGTGGAGAAGAAAGATACATTTCTACTCCGGATTCTAAGGTAAAAGTTATGGTAATCCCAACAAACGACGAATTGAGAATTGCCAGAGAAACTCTTGAGCTGATCTAATTTGTTGGAGTAAAAATATAAAAAAATAGTTGACAAGATGTACATAGGTGTGTATAATTGTCAAGGTGCGATTGGAAAAGAGGTATTTATGCTAATTGACTTATCGGAACTTTTATCCCGTGTGGATAAGATTTTGGATCTTTCCGTGGATTTGGAGATGGATCATTTTGTTACCAGACTTGGCGATTATCCAATTACCCATAAGGAACCGATGCGACTTCGATTTCGGGGTGTGGATGATAAGAAGATAGAGATTTCAGCAGAAATCGATGTAACACTGGTGATTCCATGTGACAGATGCCTGGAAGATGTAAACAATCAAATAAAGATCAATACTTCGAAAGAAGTAGACTTAAGCAAAACAGAAGAGCAGAGGAAAGAGGAACTGGAAGAGATTGATTATCTGGAAGGAACTTCTTTTGACGCTGAGAAGTTTGCTTACGGTGAGATTTTAGTGAATTTACCTATGAAAGTTCTATGCAGTGAAAACTGCAAAGGAATTTGTAATAGATGTGGCTCGAATCTCAACCATGGTAATTGTGGTTGTGATACCACAGAACTGGACCCACGTATGGCGAAAGCCTTAGAGGTCTTTAATAGCTTTAAGGAGGTGTAATCCATGTCTATTTGTCCAAAGAATAAAACTTCAAGAGCAAGAAGAGACAAGAGAAGAGCAAACTGGAAGATGGCTGCTCCAAATCTTGTAAAGTGCAGCAAATGTGGTGCATTAATGATGCCTCACAGAGTTTGCAAGGCTTGCGGTTCATATAACAAAAAAGAGATTATCGCTCAGGACTAATGAAATGTAAGATAAGGAACTAACGTACCAATAGGGAATGTTAGTTCCTTATTTTTGTACGCATAAATAAAAAAACACGTTGATTTATCCATGTATTTTTAGTATGATTATTGGTATAGCTAAATTTTCCAAAGCAGATAGAATATGTGTTGATTTTGGAAAGTTTAGTGAGTCTATAGTCGAAGGAGAAAGTAAAAATGGCAGAGAAAGTAATTGTGGCAGTAGATGCTATGGGTGGTGATAACGCACCGGTTGAAATCGTAAAAGGTGCAGTGGAATCTTTAAAACGAGATGAAAAGATTCATATTAAATTAGTAGGAAAAGAAGATGTGGTGAAGGAAGAGCTGGCGAAATATGAATATGCCAGAGAACGTATTGAAGTAGTCGATGCCACAGAGGTCATTGAAACTGGAGAACCTCCGGTTATGGCCATTCGTAAGAAGAAAGATTCTTCTCTTGTGAAAGCCATGAAGATGGTAAAGGAAGGTGAAGCAGATGCAGTGGTATCAGCGGGAAGTTCCGGAGCAATTTTAGTAGGCGGTCAGACAATTGTGGGAAGAATTAAGGGAATTGAGAGAGCACCGCTGGCTCCATTGATTCCAACTGCCAGGGGAAAATCTTTATTGATTGATGCCGGAGCTAATATGGATGCCAAAGCATCTTATCTGGTACAGTTTGCCAAGATGGGATCTATTTATATGGAACATGTAGTTGGCATCAGGAATCCAAAAGTAGCCATTGTCAATGTTGGTGCAGAGGAAGAAAAAGGAAATGCATTGGTAAAAGAAACATTTCCTCTTTTGAAGGCATGTAAAGACATTAATTTTATAGGAAGTATAGAAGCAAGAGATATTCCGAAAGGAGATGCAGATGTAATTGTCTGTGACGCTTTTGTGGGAAATGCCATTTTAAAATTGTATGAAGGTCTTGGAGAAACATTCCTCTCCAAAATCAAAGAAGGACTGATGTCAAATCTAAGAAGTAAAATAGGTGCATTATTGATTAAACCGGCTTTAAAGAAGACGATGAATACATTTATGGAGAATGAATACGGCGGAGCACCGCTTCTTGGACTTACCGGTCTTGTGGTAAAGACACATGGAAACTCAAAGTCTTCTGATATCAGCAAATCCATCGGGCAGTGTCTTGCATTTAGAGAACAGAAAATCAATGATAAAATCAGTGAAAAAATCAAAAAGGAAGAAGCATAAATAGAATGACAGAGAAGAAAGATATCAGATTAGAAGAATTGGAAGAGAAAATCGGCTATCAGTTTCATGACTGGAAGTTGTTGAAACTTGCTATGACCCATAGTTCCTACGCCAATGACATGAGAAAAGGAAAGAGAGAAAATAATGAACGCCTGGAGTTTCTGGGGGACGCTGTGCTGGAACTGACCAGCAGCGAGACATTGTTTCACAGATATCGGGAAAAATCAGAAGGGGAACTGACCAGAATCCGTGCAAGTCTGGTATGTGAGCCTACTCTGGCTGCATGTGCAAGAGAAATTGAACTTGGAAGTTATTTGTATCTCAGCCATGGAGAAGAACGTACTGGGGGAAGAGAGAGGGATTCTGTTACTTCTGATGCATTTGAAGCACTCATTGGTGCTATTTATCTGGATGGCGGCTATGAGGAAGCAAAGGCATTTGTACAAAAATTTGTATTAAATGACATTGAGAATAAACATTTATTCTATGACAGTAAAACCATTCTTCAGGAAATCGTACAGAAAGATTTTGGAGAAAGGGTGGAGTATGCCACCATTAATGAATATGGTCCGGATCATGATAAGCACTTTGAGGTGGAGGCACGGTTCCATGGAAGAATCATAGGTACCGGTGAAGGAAGAACAAAGAAACGTGCGGAGCAGCAGGCTGCTTATGAAGCAATCTTAAGATTGAGACAAAATGGATTACAGAAGGAACAGTAAAAAGATTTATGTACTTAAAAAGTATTGAGGTGCAGGGATTTAAATCCTTTGCCAATAAGATAAAATTTGAATTTCATAATGGAATTACAGGGATTGTGGGGCCCAATGGAAGCGGAAAAAGTAATGTTGCCGATGCAGTGCGCTGGGTTCTGGGAGAACAGCGCATCAAGCAGCTGCGCGGCGGAAAGATGGAGGACGTCATTTTTGCAGGTACCGAAAACCGCAAACCGTTGGGATATGCCTATGTTGCCATTACGCTGGATAATTCAGACCATAAACTTGCCATAGATTATGAAGAAGTGACGGTTTCCAGAAGACTGTTCCGTTCCGGGGAAAGTGAATACCGGATTAATGGCACTCAGTGTCGTCTCAAGGATATCAACGAGCTATTTTATGATACGGGAATTGGAAAAGAAGGATATTCCATTATCGGTCAGGGTCAGATTGATAAGATTCTAAGTGGAAAAGCGGAAGAACGAAGAGAATTGTTCGATGAGGCTGCCGGAATTGTCAAGTTTAAGAGACGGAAAGCAGAAACCATAAAAAAATTGGAAAATGAGAGACAGAATCTGGTTCGTGTTACGGATATTTTAAGTGAGTTGGAGAAGCAGGTACAACCTTTGGAGAAACAGTCAGAAAATGCCAGGGAGTATCTTCGTCTGAAAGAACAGTTAAAGGATTACGATGTCTCCATGTTTCTGTTGGAAGTAGGACGGATGAATCAGCAGCTGGAAGAGACAGAACATCGTACTGAGATTGTGAAGAATGATTTGGAACAGCGGCAGGAAGAACTGGAAGCAATCAAAGGTACCTATGAAGAGTTGGAAGCATATCTGGAAAAATTAAATCATAAGCTGGATGAGAAGAAAAACCGGCTGGCAGAGATTAGCCTTGGAAAAGAAAAAATTCAGGGTGAAATCAAAGTGTTTGAAGAGCAGATTCGTTCCCTGGAAGCAAATGAAGAACACTTTTCTGCAAGAATCAAAAATATTGATGATAATCTTGCAGAACAGGAAGAAGAGAAGAAGGAACTGCTGGGGAAAAAATCAGAATTGGAAACCATGCAGAACCAGGCTTCTGAGATTCAGTCTGAAGCAGACCGGGAGTATCAGGCAGTGGCCATGCACAGAAAGGATCTGACAGATCAGATTGAGCATTTGAAATCAGAGATTATTCGCCTGTTAAATGAGAAGTCCAATGTGAAGACCAAATTGCAGCGTTATGATACCATGATGGAACAGATTCATATCCGTAAGGCGGAGATGAATCAGCGGATTTTGAAGTTCCAAAGCGATCATGAAGCACAGGAAAATGTAATTGAACAGTTTCAGAAGGAACTGGATACGATCAATGAAGAAATCAGAACAAGTGAAGAGATAAAAAAACAACTGACAGACCAGATTCAAAGTCTCACAGAGATTATGAACCGGAATAAACAGGAACAGAATGAAAGTCTTTCACAGTATCATAAGCAGAATTCTAATCTGGAAGCCCTGAAGAATCTGACAGAGCGTTACGAGGGTTATGGAAACAGTATTCGGCGTATCATGGAGCTGAAAGAAAAAGATACCGGCATTGTAGGTGTGGTTGCAGATATTATTAAAACAGAAAAAAAATATGAAGTAGCCATTGAAACAGCCCTTGGCGGAAATATTCAGAACGTGGTAACAGATACAGAACAGACAGCCAAACGCGTCATCGAGCATTTAAAGAAAAATAAATATGGAAGGGCAACATTCCTGCCATTAAACAGTATCGCCAATAAAACAGGTTTCCATCAGGAAGGCGTGTTTGATGAGCCTGGCGTGATTGGTCTTGCCTGCGATTTGATTACGATTGATCAGAAATATGAAAATATTGGGAAATATCTTTTAGGAAGAGTGGTGGTAACGGATACCATCGACCATGCGCTTGCACTGGCAAAGAAGTTCCGTTACACTCTTCGTATCGTCACACTGGAAGGAGAACTGTTGAACGCAGGAGGATCTTTATCCGGTGGTGCATTCAGGAATAACAGTAATCTTCTGGGAAGAAGAAGAGAAATTGAGGAACTGGAGAAAAGGGTCGCAGAATTTCAGAAACGTGCCAAAGAGCTGCAACAGCAAATGGATGAAAATGAAGGGGCGATTGCAGAAAAACGTGCAGAATTAAATAAGATAGAGGAAGTATTGAGAAAACAGTATTTGCTGCAGAATACTGCAAACATGAACCTTTCTCAGGCAGACCGTAAGAAAAAAGAATTGACGGAAAACTATCAGGCAGTTTCAAAAGAAACAACGGAAATCAAAGAGCAGATAGAGGAGATTCAGAACAATCAGGATACCTTGAATGAAGAATTGAATCACTGGGAGCAGAAAAATAAGCGGATAGAAGAAGAGATTAAACAACTGAACGATGAATTGGAGCAGGAACAGGAAGTAGAAAATGAAAAACTGAAGAGTCAGGAGGAATGGCGTCTGAAGTTATCCGGACTTTCTCAGCAGATGGGATTTATTATGGAGAATCTTACGCGTATTGACAATCAGTGTGAGAAACTTCTTTCTGAACGGGAACAACTACAACAGGACAGAGAAAACTCCCAAACGGGAAGAATGGAGAAACAGGAACAAATCCGTAACAGGAAAGAGTCCATTCATCAGACAGAGGAACAGTCTCTTTTGCTGGAGAAAGAAATCAGCGAAATTCGGGAAGAACGGGAAAAACAGTCAGCAGAGCACAAAGAATTCTTTGCAAAGAGAGAGGAACTGACCAATATCATATCAGATCTGGACAAAGAATTATATCGTTTGAATGCTCAAACGGAAAGATTGGAAGAAGGAAAAGAGAAGCAGACCAGTTATATGTGGGAAGAATATGAGATTACCTATGGAAATGCCAAAACACTTCAAGGTGAAATTTCACAGGATCTTCCGACCCTGAAGAAGGAAGCTGCTGCAGTTCGCACAGCTATTAAAAATCTCGGTTCTGTAAATGTCAACGCCATTGAGGAATATAAGGAAGTGTCCCAGCGTTATACTTTCTTAAAGGGGCAGCATGATGACCTGACCATTGCTGCGGAAAATCTGGAGCAAATTATTTTGGAACTGGATACCGGTATGAGAAAACAATTTCAGGAAAAAATGGCAGATATCCGAAGAGAATTTGATAAAGTGTTTAAGATTCTGTTTGGAGGCGGAAAAGGCAGCATTGAACTGAGTGAAGAAGAGGATGTACTGGAGGCGGAAATCACCATTATCTCACAACCACCGGGCAAGAAATTGCAGAATATGATGCAGCTTTCCGGAGGAGAGAAGGCATTAACAGCCATAGCGCTGTTATTTGCAATTCAGAATTTGAAACCATCTCCGTTTTGTCTGTTGGATGAAATTGAGGCAGCATTGGATGATTCCAATGTGGTTCGTTATGCCAAATATCTGCATAAGCTGACAGATCATACCCAGTTTATTGTCATTACCCATAGAAGGGGAACGATGAATGCCGCAGACCGTCTGTACGGAATTACCATGCAGGAAAAAGGTATTTCCACACTTGTTTCGGTGAACCTGATAGAGAATGAACTGGACAAAACAGAAAAAGAAAGTGCAATCGTATAACTATAAAAAAGAATGGAGGCAGCCATGGGCGAAGAAAAAAAAGGCGGTTTCTTTCAGAAGCTGGTGAAAGGATTAACAAAGACCAGAGATAACATTGTTTCTGGAATTGATAATATTTTTAGTGGTTTTTCAAGTATTGATGAGGATTTCTATGAAGAAATTGAAGAAATTTTAATCATGGGAGACCTGGGAATTCATACTACAGAAAAAATTATTGAGGATTTAAAAGAGCAGGTAAAAGAGCAGAAAATCAAAGATCCGGCAGCATGCAAGGAACTTTTGATTGAAAGTATCCGCAAACAGATGGATATCGGAGAAAATGCTTATGAATTCGAAAATCAGAAATCTGTGATATTAATGATTGGAGTGAACGGAGTGGGAAAAACCACTTCCGTCGGAAAATTATCCGGTCAGTTAAAAGCACAGGGGAAAAAGGTAATTATGGCAGCGGCAGATACATTCCGTGCGGCAGCGATTGAACAGCTGACAGAATGGTCCAATCGTGCCGGAGTAGATATTATTGCGCAGAAAGAGGGCTCCGATCCGGCTGCAGTGGTTTACGATGCCGTGCAGGCAGCCAAGGCAAGAAATGCAGATGTTCTCATCTGTGATACAGCAGGACGACTTCATAACAAAAAAAATCTTATGGAAGAGCTGAAAAAAATTGACAGAATCATAGAAAAGGAATATAGTGGTGCATATAGGGAAAATCTTGTGGTGTTAGACGGAACCACGGGACAGAATGCTCTTGCACAGGCGAGACAGTTCATGGAGGTTACAAACGTGACAGGTATTATTCTGACGAAGTTAGACGGAACCGCTAAGGGAGGAATCGCCATTGCAATTCAGTCAGAACTTGGAATTCCGGTAAAGTATATTGGTGTCGGAGAGCACATTGATGATTTACAGAAATTCCAGGCAGATGATTTTGTCCAGGCTTTATTTAAAAAGGATGAGATGGAAGACGAATGAGAAAGAAAGAAGGAAGAAAGACTATGATATCAGAACTTACATTGGAAAAATTTGAAGAAGCAGCAGAAATTGTAAAAAAAGTAACATTGCCGACCAATTTAATTTATAGTGAAATTTTCAGTAATCAGTGCGGAAACAAAGTGTATTTAAAACCGGAAAATCTTCAGGCAACCGGTGCATACAAAGTCAGAGGTGCCTATTATAAGACAAGCCAGTTGACAGATGAGGAGAGAGCAAAAGGTCTGATTACTGCATCTGCCGGAAATCATGCACAGGGTGTTGCAAACGCTGCAAAATTATATGGTGTAAAGGCAACCATCGTTATGCCGGTAGGAACCCCATTGATTAAGGTGAATCGTACCAGACAGTATGGAGCGGATGTGGTATTATACGGAGATGTCTATGATGATGCCTGCGCAAAAGCAATGGAGTTGGCAGAAGAACACGGATATACCTTTGTACATCCTTTTGATGATTTAGAGGTGGCAACCGGACAGGGATCTGTAGCCATGGAAATCATCAAAGAACTTCCGACAGTGGATTACATTCTTGTACCAATCGGAGGAGGCGGACTGGCAGCAGGCGTCAGCACTCTTGCAAAATTAATTAATCCGAATATCCGAGTGATTGGTGTAGAACCGGAAAATGCTGCATGTATGAAAGCATCTCTGGAGGCAGGTCATATTGTCACACTTCCAAGTGCAAATACCATTGCAGACGGTACTGCCGTAAAGACACCGGGTACAAAAATTTTTCCATATATTGAGAAAAATATAGATGAGATTATCACTGTGGCAGATGATGAACTGATTGGTGTATTTTTAGATATGGTAGAAAATCATAAACTGGTATGTGAGGGATCCGGTCTTTTGACCGTTGCGGCACTGAAACATTTAAATTGCAGAGATAAAAAGGTTGTTTCCATTATCAGCGGCGGTAATATGGATATCATTACCATGTCTTCCATCTTACAGCATGGTTTGATTCAGAGAGGAAGAATCTTCACGGTATCAGTCCTTCTTCCGGATAAGCCGGGTCAGTTAGAGAGAGTAGCCGGAATTATCGCAGGCGAAAAGGGAAATGTAGTAAAGCTGGAGCACAATCAGTTTGTCAGCATCAACCGAAATACAGAAGTGGAACTTCGCATTACTCTGGAAGCATTTGGCGAAGAGCATAAGATGGAGATTGTAGAGAAATTAAGAGAAACAGGATATCAGCCAAGACTGGTCAGAACAAATTTGTAATCGAGAGGAAATAGAATGGCAGAAAAAATCGTGGTTTCTTTTCTGCAGGATACCTGTTCGGAACAGGGAGAGAGGAAGAAAAAGGGAGAGCAAGAAGTGTTTCTCCCTCTTTTGGTACAAAGCTGCATGAATCCTGAGAAAAAGACCTTATATTCGGTTCATATAGAAGAAACTGTGGAAGACGGAGTGGAATATATATGTTTCTCCGTATATGGACGAAGAGAAAAATATCGAAGAAAGGATGTTGCAGTTTCTCATGAGGAATATTACCCTGAAATTGGAAAAAGGGGCTGTATTCCCTGCAGAAATTGCGGGAGGTGTTAAATATGAAGGATAGGAATTATCATAAGATAACCGTGATTTTTTTCCTGGCGGCAATTCTGATTCATGGAATGGGATATTTCACCAATTATTTTTATGTAGTAGGATGGCTGATTTGGATACCGGCAATCGTTCTTCTGGTAATTGCCGTATTGGAAATGAAATGGGATGGATATGTGATAAATCCTTATGTGGATAAGAAGAAAATCTATCTGAGCACAGAATTTATCATTACAGTGATTCTTGCCATATATGTGATTGGAAATGCCATTTGGTGCTGTTATCTCCTCAGAAATGGAGGAGGGGAATACAAAGATGGTATTTACTATCTGATTAATCTTGGTGAACGGGTGAGAGAAATTACGGCGGAGGAATATGGAATACTTCTGTTGGCAGAATATCGTTTGTTTACAGGACACATCTTGCTTGTATATGCCCTGGAGGCATTGTTTTTCCGGATAAAGAAAATGGAAGAAGAGGCATAGAAGATGAACTTTCTGTGTATTTGTTGAGAGGATGGGAAAAGTATGGTACAATATATAGTAGATGGCTATTCCTTTTCAGATGAGAAGTCATATAAAGTGGCGAAGAATGAACAGGAAGGAGTTGCCTATTTAAGAAAACGTATAAACTATAATAATGCGGAAAACGTAAGGAATATTTATGATACGGTAATTGAAAAGGGATTATTCAAAACCCCTGTGGGTTATGAATTTTTAAAAGAACTTCAGGGATACCTGGTGGAAAATGAGACCATCGGTCATAATAGAATCAGACCGATTCCGGTGACAATCTCCGGTGGTGAGCGGAAATCGCAAAAAAAATCATGGAAATGGTTCCGAAAAAAGGAAAAAGAAATGAAAAAGAAAGATGCAGAGTCCTCTCCGTATAGAAACCGGTTTATCAATATGGTCATTTTGAATGTCATTTGTATCATTCTTCTCGTTTTGTTCATTATCATTTCCACCAATAGTAAGAATGTCAATATCATAAATTACAGAAACCGAATCGATGCGGAGTATATGGAAAAAGAAGATAACCTTGCCAGATGGGCGGAAGAGCTGGAGGCGAGGGAAAGTGCTTTGAAATAGATTCAGGTGGAAAACAGAGATAAGAGAGGTAATCGTATGACGGATTTAAAAGTACTGGTCGTGGATGATGAAATAAGAATGAGAAAGCTGGTCAGGGATTTTCTTGTTAAGAAAGACTATAAGGTGATAGAGGCAGCAGATGGAGAAGAAGCTCTTGAAATCTTTTTCAAGGACAAAGAGATTTCACTGGTTATTCTGGATGTTATGATGCCAAGGATGAATGGATGGGATGTATGTAAAGAGATTCGAAAATTTTCCAAAGTTCCGATTATCATGCTGACAGCGAAAACATCGGAAGAAGATGAACTGACAGGCTTTGAGTGTGGGGCCGATGAATATATTTCAAAACCTTTTAGTCCAAAGATTCTTGTGGCAAGAGTTGATGCCATTCTGCGTCGGACTGCAAAAAGTGATGAAAATGGTATGTTGCGTGCAGGAGTCATCGAGGTCAATAAGGTGGCCCATATTGTAAAGGTCAATGACAGGGAAGTAGAATTAAGTTTTAAAGAGTTTGAACTTCTGGTTTATTTCATGGAAAACAAGAATATTGCGTTATCCAGGGAACAGATACTGAATCATGTATGGAATTACGATTACTTCGGAGATGCCAGAACAATTGATACTCATGTGAAGAAACTTCGTGCGAAATTGACGAAAGAGGCAGATTATATCAAGACAATCTGGGGAATGGGATATAAATTTGAAGTAGAGAATTAAGGAGACTGGAAAGTCTCCTTATCCTTTATGGAAAGGTGATAAAATGAAGATAAAAATACAACACTCTATTCGAACAAAACTTGTGATTATGCTGGTTGCTTTTACCACACTTTCTGTTATGGCCAGCTGGATTATCAATAATATGTTTATGGAAAATTATTATATTGATAATAAGACAGAAGATTTAATCAAGGCATATCAGGATATTGATGAGATACTGCAGCAAGATGACAGTTATTTAACCTATACCCAGAAAAAAGAATTGGCGTCCAAATTTGAAACTCAGGGTATCTCGGCATTGGTAGTTGATTCTGAACTGAAGGCAACATTTAGTTCCGGATTTGGGATTACCAATGAATTGCTTCTTACCCGTTTAAAGGACATTTTGTTTAATGATACGACAGGAGGAAATATTGTTCAGAGTGGGGGAAACTATGTAGTACAAAGGATACAGGATGAGGACGAAAAACATGAATACATTGAGATGTGTGGGCAGGTTGGAGCTTATAATGATTTTTTTATTATGCGAAGCTCCCTGGAAAGTATCTCTGATGTGGTTCAAATGGCCAATCGTTTTTATCTCAGAGTCGGTATCATAATTATTGGTGTGGGCATACTAGCGATGTTGATTTTTTCCTATAAGTTTACGAAACCGGTTTTGAAACTGGAAGAAATATCACAGAAAATGTGTAATCTGGATTTTAATGTGAAGTACGATGTAAAAGGGAACGATGAAATAGCAGTGTTGGGACATAATATGAATCTGCTTTCAGAAAAACTGGAAAAAACCATATCAGAATTAAAAAGTGCCAATGTTCGTCTGGAGACAGATATTAAGAAGAAGACAGAAATCGATGAAATGCGAAAGGAATTTCTGTCAAATGTATCCCATGAGCTGAAAACACCGATTGCACTGATTCAGGGATATGCAGAGGGGTTACAGGAAAGTGTCAATGATGATGAAGAGAGTCGAAATTTCTACTGTGATGTCATTATGGATGAGGCGGCGAAAATGAATAAGATGGTTCAGAAACTTTTGACATTGAATCAGATTGAGTTTGGCAACAATTATGTGGAGATGGAACGGTTTGATATTGTAACCCTGATTGATGAGGTTCTGAATCAGGCCAATATTCTGTTGCAGGAGAAAAATGCAGAAGTGTTTTTCGATAATCAGAAACAGATTTATGTTTGGGCGGATGAATTTCAGATTGAAGAAGTATTAACAAATTATGTGAGCAATGCAATCAATCATTTGGACTTTGAAAAGAAAATCAGTATCTGTCTGGAAGAAAAAGAAAATCTGGTGCGCGTCAATGTATTCAATACAGGAAATAGGATTCCCGAAGAGGATTTGGAAAAAGTATGGATTAAATTTTATAAAGTCGATAAGGCAAGAACCAGGGAATATGGAGGCAGTGGAATCGGATTATCCATTGTACGTGCCATCATGGATTCTATGAATATGAAGTGTGGTGTGGAAAATAAACCCAATGGAGTAAATTTTTGGTTTGAGGTAGAAAAAGACAAAAATTCAGGTTGAAGTCTTCTGCAAATAATGATAAAATATTTATATTATCTGATAGAAAAATTGAAAAGTAAAGGTGTGCATATGAATCAGAAAGGTTATAAAAAATTAATTTGCTGTTTGTTGGTCGTTATGACGGCATGTTCAGCGGGGGGATGTGCAAAAAGTAAGTTTCCGGTACTTACAGAAGAAGAAGAAAATTTATATGCGGATTATGCGGCAAATCTGGTTTTGAAATATGATAAGAATTATATTGACCGGATGAAGTCGGTAGAGTTAGAAACAGAAGAGGAGACAGAAGCGACCACACAGACAGGTGGTACAGAGGAGTCTCAGGCTGTGGCAGAAATGAGTATGAATGACTTATTGGGATTGCAGGGAGTACAGATTCAGCCGGCAGGGTATGAAGTGGCATCCTCTTATCCGTCTGACAGTGGGGAATTAGGCATGAGTATGACTTCAGTCAAAGGCTGTAAACTTCTGGTTGTCAAATTTTCCGTGACCAATACATCCGGAAGTGACGTGAATGTGTCCATGATTGATAAAACTATACAATACAGAGGAGTCTTGAATGGCACGGTGAAGGTGAATGCTCAGGTAACAGCACTTTTGAATGCATTGAATACCTATCAGGGAACGATTCCGGCAGGAGGAACCGAAGAATTGGTTCTGGTATTCCAGATTAACGAACACGACGCAGAAAATATTCAGTCTTTGGAATTGAATGTTACTTATAATAATCAGCAGGGTAAAATTGTGATCCAGTAAGGAGGCATATACATATGGAAACGAATATTTTATTGGAAAATGGAACAAATGAATTAGAAGTTTTGGAGTTTACGGTGGGAAATAATTTCTATGGTATCAATGTAGCTAAGGTAAGGGAAATTATTCCCTATCAGAAAGTAACGCCTGTTCCAAATTCCCATCCGGCAATTGAAGGTATTTTTATGCCAAGAGATAAGATTATTACTGCCATTGATCTTGCAAAAACATTGAATATAAAATTGACAGGTGATTCTGAAACACACATGATGATTGTCACAAATTTCAATAAGCTGGACATCGGATTTCATGTGCAGTCCGTGGTAGGAATTCACAGAGTGTCATGGGCAGATATCATCAAGCCGGATGTAACACTGAGTAAAGAAGAAACCAGTATCGCAACGGGAATTATTAAGAAAGATTCCAAATTAATTATTATTCTTGATTTTGAGAAAATCGTGACAGATATTAGTCCGGAAACCGGGTTAAAGGTTTCTGACCTGGACACACTTGGAAACAGAAGAAGATGTGACAAGCCAATATTGATTGCAGAGGATTCACCATTGCTGAGCAGATTGATTATGGATTCTCTGAAGAAGGCTGGATATACCAATTTGCTACACACTGCCAATGGACAGGAGGCATGGGATAAACTGCAGACATTTAAGGAGAAAGGTGATGTCCACGAATATGTAACATGCATTATTACAGATATTGAGATGCCTGTTATGGACGGACATCGTCTTACCAAGCTAGTTAAGACAGATGAGGTTTTGCAAGACATTCCTATTGTTATTTTCTCATCCATTGTAAATGATGAAATGAGATTAAAAGGGGAACAGTTAGGTGCTGATTATCAGCTTTCCAAACCGGAAATTGGTCAACTGGTTGGAGTTATAGATGAGTTGTTGGAAAAAGAAAAATAGTAATTTATAATAAAGCATAGAATTACCAGATAACCGGGAGGACAAAGATGCCAGAGAAAACGAAAACATCAGAGGAAGACTATCTTGATCGTTTGTTAAATAATGTTTTAAATGAGGATTCCGGCGAGGATATTTTCGACAATCAGGAGTTACAGGAAATGTCAGATAATGATTTTCTGGATTCGATTGAAAAAGATTTATTTGAGGAATCTTTTAATGAGAATCAGCAGGAACAAATGAATGCGGAGAATATTGCAAAAGAAAATTTTGAAGAAAGTACGGAACAGAAATCCGAAAGCGAAGAACAGAAAGAGTCAGAATCCGGGGAAGATGATATCAAGGGATTGTACGATATTTTAGGGGTGAAGGAAGAAAACCAGGAAGAAAGTAAGGAAGACGGGGAATCCGTAGGAGATATTGAAAAGCTGGAAAAGGAGAAAAACAGCTGGAGAAAAAGAAGAAAGGAACGAAAAGAACAAAAGGAACAAAAGAAAAGGGAAAAGGAGCAGGAACGAAAGGACAGGGAAGAGAGAGAAGAAGTTTCGGAAGAGAATTCAGAGAAAAAGAATTCAGAGGAAGAGAAGAGCCAGCTGGATCAAGCTTTTGATTCGATGGAACAGTCTGTGAATGAATTACTGGGTGAAGATGTTATAGAAGTAATTGAGGAAGAACCTCCAAAGAAGAAAAAGGCAAAGAAGACCAGAAAACCCAAGAAATCGAATTTTGTAAAGAAATCTCGCAAGCCAAAGAAAAAGCCAAAAGCAAGAAAACCAAAAACAGTAAGGAAACCAAGGGAAAACAGTGAATTCGATGAGAAGGTGAGGATATCTGTTCCGGTATTGTTATTCTTGTTCTCTTTGAGTGTGCTGACTGTTTTGGCGCTGGTGTTTGGAGGAAATTACAGACAATATCAGCAGGGAATCAATCAGGCAACTTCTTATTATGTAGATAAGAGATACGGAGAAGCATACGATGAATTAAATACTCTTGATATAAAAAAGGGAGATGAGTATTTCTGGGGACAGGTGAAGACTGTCATGCAGGTATATGGAAATTACCGTTCCTATGAACATCTGATAGAAATCGGAGATTATGAAGACGCATTGGATTCACTTCTGACAGGAGTCCGTATGTTTGATAAATATATCGACATTGGACGGGACGAGTATAATTGTTATGATGATATGAATCAGGTGCTGAGTTGGATTACACAGGCCTTAAATGATGTATATGGTATTACGGAAAGTGAAGCAAGAGAAATTAATCTGACCGGAAAAGGAGAGGAATATTCTTATCGGGTGGCAGAGCTGGCGTATCAGGCAGAGAGAAAGGAAATGGAAGCAAATGATAGCAATTCTTGATTACGACGCAGGAAACTTACGAAGTGTGGAGAAGGCATTTCAGTATATCGGAGAAGAAGCCGTGATTTCAAGAGACAGAGATGAGATTCTCGCAGCAGACAAGGTAGTTCTGCCGGGAGTAGGAAGTTTTGGAGATGCTATGGAGAAATTAAAGTCATCCAAACTTACTTCAACGATTTATGATGTGATAGAGAAAAAAACACCGTTTCTGGGTATCTGTCTTGGACTTCAGCTTTTATTTGAGCAGAGTGAAGAAAGTCCGGGGGTGGCAGGATTGGGAATTCTTCAGGGAGAAGTACTGAGACTTCCCGATACAGAGGGATTAAAGATCCCCAATATTGCATGGAATTCTCTGGATTTATGCAATGATGGGCGTTTATTTCAGGGAATACCAAATCAATCCTATGTGTATTTTGTTCATTCTTATTATCTGAAGGCAAAAGATAGAGAGATTGTGAAAGCCACCATTGATTATGGAACGCTTGTACATGCTTCGGTGGAAAAGGACAATGTGTTTGCCTGCCAGTTTCATCCAGAGAAAAGCGGAGATGTGGGATTACAGATTTTGAGAAATTTTGCAGCATTGTAAAGGAGAACAACTATGTATACAAAACGAATTATTCCATGTCTGGATGTGAACAATAACCGTGTGGTAAAAGGGATTAATTTTGTCAATCTGAAAGATGCAGGAGATCCTGTTGAAGTAGCAAAAGCTTACGATGCGGCGGGGGCAGACGAATTGGTATTTCTTGATATTACAGCTTCCAGCGATGCCAGAAAAACAGTGGTGGACATGGTCAGAAGAGTAGCTGAAAATGTTTTTATTCCTTTTACTGTGGGCGGAGGAATCCGAAGCGTAGATGATTTTAAAGAATTGTTGAGAGAAGGCGCAGATAAGATTTCCATTAATTCGGCTGCCATCAATAATCCCAATCTTGTGGCAGAAGCAGCGGACAAGTTTGGAAGTCAGTGCGTAGTAGTTGCCATCGATGCAAAGCGCAGACCGGATGGCGGTTGGAATATTTATAAAAATGGCGGAAGAATTGATACCGGACTGGATGCTGTGGAATGGGCCAGAAAAGTAACTCAGTTAGGTGCAGGAGAGATTTTGCTTACCAGTATGGATTGCGATGGCACAAAGGCAGGCTATGACCTGGAACTGACAAGAACCATTGCAGAAAATGTTTCAATACCGGTTATTGCCTCCGGTGGAGCAGGAACAAAAGAACATTTCTACGATGCCCTGACAGAAGGAAAAGCAGATGCAGTTCTGGCGGCTTCTCTGTTCCATTATAAAGAATTGGAGATTAAAGATTTAAAACACTATCTTCGTGAAAAAGGAGTATCAGTACGTTTATGTCAGGATTAGAGAATGACTGGCTTCCAGCCATGAAAAACGAGTTTAAGAAACCTTATTATGCCAGATTGTATGAGACTGTAAAAGAGGAATATCAGAGAACAAGGGTATATCCGCCGGCAGAAGATATCTTTAATGCTTTTCATTTGACACCGTTGTCAGAAGTAAAGGTGGTGATTATCGGTCAGGATCCTTACCATAATGAAGGACAGGCCCATGGACTTTCCTTTTCCGTAAAACCGGATGTTGATATACCTCCGTCTTTGAAGAATATTTACCAGGAATTACATGATGACCTGGGTTGTTATATTCCCAATCATGGATATTTGGAAAAATGGGCTAGACAGGGCGTTTTGATGTTAAATGCTGTTTTGACAGTTCGTGCCCATCAGGCGAATTCTCATCAGGGGATTGGCTGGGAGAAGTTTACGGATGCAGTGATTCAGGCAGTAAATATGCAGGATAGACCGATTGTCTATATGTTGTGGGGAAGACCGGCACAGAATAAAGCTGCTTCGGTGAACAATCCAAAACATCTTCTTTTAAAAGCACCACATCCAAGTCCTTTATCGGCATATCGTGGTTTCTTTGGATGCAAACACTTCAGTCAGGCCAATGACTTTTTACAACAGCATGGAATAGAGTCCATTGACTGGCAGATTGAAAATATATAAGTTTTAGAGTAAAAGGTTAGATTTATGTAAAATCTAACCTTTTTACACTTTTTCACACTTTTTGGTATTAAAATTTGTGCAAAAATATGGTAAAACATATCATATAGGGCTTTAAATAATAAAATAGTCTCTGTCCGAGATAAGTATTGGTATGCATAACTGACCTTTTTATTCATTTTTTATGAATGCCCAATGAAAAGGGGGCTGTCGGGAAATAGATAGTCCATAACAGCGGAGGCTGTGACTTACGCAAGTCACAGCCTCCGCTAAATTTTACAAAAAAAGAAAAAGATGGCTAACGATAACCACCTTTTCTCCGTTACATATGTTATAATGTAACTATGCAAAAACAAGATTATTATAATGA
>CALWLV010000148.1 GCA_944381595.1 uncultured Roseburia sp. | reverse complement strand
GGAAACATTATCAAGAGCAGTAACATCTTTGTATTTTTTGGTAACATTCTTAATTTGAATTGCGTTCATTTTCATAACCCCTTTCTATCATTGAAATGATTTCATTTTTCGTCATGTGCAATTTGTTAGCTTCTTCTATCAATGAAGCAATAAACTGGTCGTAAAATTGTCCCTGTCTTTTCTGACGTATCTTTTCTACCGCCCCTTCTTTAACGAACATTCCTAAACCTCTTTTCTTATAGATGATTTCATCGTCCACAAGTAAATTCATTCCTTTTAAAACGGTATGAGGATTGATATTCAACAAAGCGGATATTTCATTTGTTGAGGGGATTTTCGTTTCCTCTGGATATACCCCTGTGAATATAGAGTCCTCTAGTTGTTCTGCAATTTGAATGAATATGGGCTTTTCTGTATTCGGATTTATATTCAACCATATCACTCCTTTTGTTGGTACGTTTGTTGGTCGAGTAACTAACTGCCTTACACCTATAATATACTCGTTTTGCGGAACGCTGTCAATAGATTTTTGAAAAATAATGAAAAAAGGGGAGAGCGTGCACAATGTCATTAAGTTAATAATGATGTAAAAATACAAAACACATAGTAATCGTTACTAAAGATGATTATTATGTGTTTTTGTCTGTTTCAATATAATTTTTGACACGCCAAAAAGACAGATTGTATATCTGTCAAAAAAATTATATAATGATTTGTGATTAAGCAACTCTATATAGAAAACTTACTGATGCCTGGGACTTGACTTTGCGAGGGTCTTTTCGCCCAGGCCTTACCGGTAAAATATGTTTTTCTATCAACTTAATCACATCAGGTGGACTTAGATTGCGTTTTTGTCGGAGATATTCTCTGCATATGTATATAGCGATTGTAAAGTTCACCTGTTTTGTTTTGGCTTTATTCTGCATTTGCTGTACTACATGCGTTGTTATCAGTTCGCAGTAATGATACAGTAACAATCGTGCAAAAAGAGGTTTCTATTCCCCAACGCAAATGATAAATTTCTTTTAAATCATTTGTTGAAAATTCAGACCGATCGAGATTTGTTACCAGCATCTCATACGAATCATCTGTAATGGCAAATCTGGCAATTCTGAAACTCATGGTATAGGTATCTTTGCTTTTAAGCGGAAGGCAATCAAAGGTTTGATTATTTGGCATAAATTTGTAACCTGCCATTTTAGTCATCTTTGTCTGCTGACGTGTAAAGGTGTTTCAGCCTGATGCAATCCCATTGCTGTTTTTGTCTTTGATACGCACAACAAATTTCCAACCTTTATTCATAGCGTGAGCCATAACATTATAGTTCTCGTATCCACGGTCAGCTATCAGGATTGCCTTATTGACAGAACTCCTTTCCATCATGTTTATGCAGGCCCGATATTCCTGATATTCAGAGGCTGTTTGTAATCCAGCAGTTCCTTACTCATGGTTCCACCACCTGAGTTCATTGTTATTCCAACGAATTTTTTGAAATTAATTTTTCGGTTTCTTGTGAAATCAGACTTTGGGTTTCTGACAAAAAGACTTGGATTTTCAGATACCTCTGAAATAAGTCTGGTCAAAGAATGTGTGACCTTGTTAATATAATTACTCATATGCGTTACCTCCCTGCAGTCAAGTTTTCTTAATTACAAGGGCCCCAGTATTATTGCTAATACTGAGATCTTGATCCGTCAACCTAACTTAATGACATTGGGCAGTTGGTTCCTTTGTTTTTTCAAGTGCTTTTTCCATTATTCTGAAAGACCGTAGCAGTGAGTTTCATAACCTGGATGCACTGGAATGCGGTCAGGACAACATCATCCGCACAAGTATTTATTATTGTGACCCAATGTGTTCGTGGCAAAAACCTCACTGTGAGAAAAATCATGAATACATCTGGAAGATCTGTCCGAAAGGAAGTTCCTTTGATAATTACACTCAGGAGGATATCAGCCTGATGATGAGCCATATAAACAGCTCCGCAAGACAAAGTCTTGGCGGACTGTCACCAATGGCACTGACAAAACTGATGTTACCAAAGGAACTGTTGGACAGTTTCGGATGAATTGAAATTCCTGCAGATGAAATCATATTAACACCGGCACTGCTGAAAAATAAAACCAAACAATAAATGAAAATCTGCGGATACGAGACCTCATATAGGAATTCTTACGACAGGTGGAATTTAGCCTTACAGGGCTCGATTCCGGTTGTCTGAAAGGTATGCTCTTTTATGACAGAAATCATTTATTGTTTGGGTTAAATTCCACTTTAAATGGGATAACGAATTTCGTCAACCCCCAAAATACAGAATTTAGTCTTCCGTATGGAATTTAAATTTTCACTCAACCTTTTTATGGTTTTTTACTATTTCTTTATGTTTACGCTATTACAGAAAACATTAACAATCCTATCTCCACAACTCTACACAAATCAAACCTGTCAACTCAATCCTACAATTTATCACTCGCGGATATGTTCGGTTCTTGCTTTACAAAGAAAAATCCACTGGTTTTCAACAATGTTATCAACTCTATTAAGCGTTTTTCTGATTAGGCTATTTTGAAAAAAATCAACCTATGTTATGCGAATAATAATCTATAATCGGTACATTTTTTCCTTTACTAAGATAATTTCCAATTGCCATCTCAATCTCATGTCTACTGTAGCCACTTTCTTTACGTTTTTTTAACGGAAACACTAATACAAATGATTCGTCCCATTTTTTATTTAATTTGTGAACCAAAATTCCAGACGAATTATATTTCCAATCATCCTCGTATCTTTTTGTGTATTCATTGTATTTCTTCTCTAATATGTCATAGTCTGAAATGGCTGAAGGAATCTGAAAATTTATATCATTGCTCACTGCAACACATCCTATAAAACCATCTGTTGTAAACTTTATCCAAACAATATCTCTCTCATCATCTAATTCATATTCTTCTTTTAATGATTTATAATTCACTTCAGACGGATTCATAATTGGCTTACTAACTGGCGTTATGCCTATTGTTTCTAACAATTCATTAACATATTCTATAATTTCTTTTTTATCAATAACTTTTTTCTTTACTTCCTCTTTCGCTTTATTGTATCGAGTATAAGATTTGCCATGAACAGACTGAAAATACTTTTTTCCATCTTTATTACAATACGATGCCTCCGGATCTTCTCTAAAATATTCTTCCACATTATTTACCATATTTTTATTGCATCTCCCTTATTTAGAATATCAATCTATAAATATACTCCAGTTGCTTTTGTAAGACAACAGTCGCTAAATTCATATCTATTCTTTTATGATGGCTATTTGCTTTTTGCCATAAACTGTTGCAATGAACGAATTATACTGATTTGATGATTTCCAATTACCAGCAACCACAATTATTTTATCCCCATTATTATATATTTCTGAACGAATGGTCTGATATGTGTTGATGTCATTAAACTCCAATATAAATGTATACTTTTTACTTCTTATTGGTGCTGCCAAATAAATTTGTTTTTTATCATCATCATAAATTCTCTTTTTAACGATTGTTTCGATTATTCTATTACCGAAACATCCTTTCGGATATCTGTATTCACTTCTATCATCTAATAGCATTTCCCCAATTTCCTTATCACCATACTTTGAGTTTACAGGCATACTTTTACACATAGAATAAATTTGCTTTATTGTCCTTGGAGGATGTAATTTGGGTTCTCCATTATTATGTCCAGCAGACTTTTCATTCTTTTTCGAAGGTGCTGTTAGACATAAAAGATTATCTATTGCATTATCAAAAACGAATTTTGATTCATCAAATTTATTTTCATCAAATTCGCTGTTACTACTTCCAAATGGACAATTAGAAATATGTTTATATTCAGGTTTTGTCGCTCTAAAATAAGCAGATTTACTTCCATCAATAGCACAAATATATAATTTTGCATTGCATTTTGGGTTAGGACAATAGAATGCTTTATTTCTGTCTTCTATTATAGCCTGATTTGAATGTATTACATTTTTTCTTTGCCAATCCTTATATGCGTATTTTGCCATCTTTTTATCTCCCATTACGTTCAAAATAAAAATATCTATTTCTTCGAACTATACTTCTTGTCTTTCCTATGCTTACCATCATCATCCTTGACCACATTACGTCCCTTATCCTTTTCAACCTATATAGCCTCAAAAACCTCTTTAGAAATAATTGCAGGGTTATTATCTGATGATAAATACTGCACATCATTATTACCAGATTTCAACAGCTTAACATCACCAGTATATTTTTCATTGCTAAGCATTACATCTATGGTTCTTTTACATCATTTATCTTTACCGGTTGGAGAAAGTATTTTTCGTTTTTCAAATTCTTTAAGAATACCTAAAATAATTTTGCCACCAAGATACAGATTGAAAATAATCTTTACATTTTCTGTCATACAATTTTGATGTTCCTTGAGAAGCTCTTTGACGTACACCCCACTTGATATTATCACTTCGGGATTCATTTTCAGCTTGAGCCAGTGATTCTATAACAGAAATCATTAACGAGCTTTCTACATCTTTTGTATCCAGATTTTCCTGCTCAAATATGACACGAACTTCATTTTCTTTCATTAAATTCAAAGGCACATAACCATCATGTTAATTAACCTATTTTAATCAACCATCTTATCAACTCAATTTGCACAAAATTATCTTGTCAACTCGACCTTGGTTTTTACTTGATAGCAAGCCACTTTTGTGAGAATTTTCAAAAGTGATAAAATGAATTTTAACTCTCAGAAATGCTTTATTTTCAAGCCTTTTTCGGTATTTACTTCTGTACCTTTGACATCAATACAACCGTCCCAACTGTTGTTTCGTTGTCCCAATCTAATTTGTATATCTCTTTCCCATTGAAAAATACAGGGAATCTAAACTTTAGACTACGAAGGATTCTTCCGTCCGCCTGCTCTTCCTCGTAAATACTCACATCCGCAAGGAAGCTCTTCATAAATGTTTTCTTTTCAATATCCGTAAATTTGTCGTACAGCTTATCAAAGAATAATAAGAACTGGTACACATTGTCGCCGGATATTTTCTCCTGTCTAATATTATAGAGTCTGGTCTCCACTTCTTCAATCAGAGTTTCGATTTCTTCTATCTCATCATAAAGCTTGTCCAGACGCACCTGCATGTCCTCGTACTTCTTGTCATAATGCTTGTCGGATACGGATAAATTGTCCATCTGACTCGCCAGCTTATTCTTAGCACCGATTACTTGCTTTAAGCGTTCCTGTAAGCCTGTATGCTCTCTATCCAATTCCTGCGTATCAATGCTTTGTCCGATATGCTTCTTAATCTCTGTTTTGAACTTTGGATTATTCACTAGCTTACGGATAATCTCTTCCACAGCCGCATTGATTTTATCCTCGCTCCACTGCTTGCGGTAAGTACATTTATGACCATTTACAAAGGTTCTGTGCTTGCAGGCATAGTAAAAATAGTCTTTGTAGTGTCCGCCGTCAGGATGCTTTTTACGATTTACATTACCATACATACCACTTCCACAGATAGGACATTTGATAATACCTGATAAAATATGCTCGTGATCCAAGCTGTGAGTTTTGATGTTGGCAACTCCGGTTTCCTGTCTCTTTTTATGCACCTGATTCCACAATTCTTCTGACACAATGGCCTCATGGATACCGTCGTTAAGCATGTACTTGTCCTGCTTCACAATGTGGTACTCATTCCTTGTTCCCGGAATCTTCTCATTTTTTCTTCTGCCAAAAGCAAGCTTGCCACAGTACACAGGATTATCCAATACACCTTTTACAAAGGATGTAGAAAAACCTTCTATGGTATTGTTCTGGCGAAGCTTTTTCTTGTATCCGCTGTTGTTTAGGAATGTAGCGATGGCCGCAATTCCCATAGTGGTATTGGCAAACTTATCGTAGATAATCCGAATAATCTCCGCTTCATCTTCAGCAATGTGCAATTCGCCATTGATAAGCTGATAACCATACGGAGCAAAACCACCGTTCCACTTACCTTCTCTGGCTTTCTGCCTGCGACCTTCCATTGTCTGCACCAATATATTCTCACGCTCTATTTCAGCCACCGCAGATAAGACGGAAATCATTAACTTACCTGCATCTTTAGAACTGTCGATACCATCTTCCACACAGATAAGATTAACACCAAAGTCCTGCATTCTCTGAAGGGATGATAAAACATCAGCTGCGTTTCGCCCAAATCGGGATAATTTGAATACAAGTACAAAATCGACATTGTCTTTACCAGATTCTATGTCTTGAAGCATCTGTTGGAACTGTGATCTACCTTCCACACTTTTACCGGATTTACCTTCGTCAGAGTATTCACCGGCGATAATCATATCCTGATAATCAGCGTATTTATGTAATTTATCTTTTTGCGCATCTAAGCTGTAACCATCAACCTGCATGGAGATGGATACACGGGTGTAGATGTAGCATCTCTGTTGTTTTTTCATATAGTTATCAGCCTCCTTCAGATTCTGTTGTAGTGCCAAGTGAAATCTCTAACAGTTCTGCCGCCACCTGATGATTTTTGATACGCATTAAATTATCCCATATATCTACCTTCCCAAGCAGATTCATACCTCCATGCCATACCAATTCATCATCTATAACAGCAAATCTTTCTTCAACTTCTGCCTTTGTTACTACATTTATTCCCACCTGTTTCATTTCGTTTATCAACCCATAACATACATCCGCACTACCATAAACCACTTCTTCCGGGTCTGTTGTGATGACTGTTATAAGTACACCTTTTTCCTGACGGTCTTTGACTAACAATAACAATCTGTCAATCTTGTCCTGTCGTATATCCGGACTAGAAATTACAATTGATTTCTCCGCTTCTACAATATCCTGCTCGAATTTTTCCGTATAATTACCAGAATCATATATAGCATTAATTATCTGCTTAGTATGTTCATCACCCGTCCATATGGAAAATCCGGTTCGCTTGTATGTTTTCAATCTTTTGCCATACATTTTATTAAAGAATCTCACATGGACATCAATGTAATCATATACATAAACAGCTTCTTTCCCTTCGTAGTCACGATTTAATCTTCCTACATACTGTTCCAGACGCCCTTCAAAGGATACTGGTGCAGCAAGCATTAACACATCAAGTCTTGGGAAATCAAATCCCTCTCCTATCTTCTGTCCGGTTGCAACCAAAATAATGCTCTCTGTTCTAGGAACCTGCTTTAACTTTACTCGTATCTCTGTATTTTCCTTGTCTGAATTATCACCATACAAAAGAAATATATGGTCAGCTTCATTTTTCAACGCATCATACAGAAGTTTTGCCTGCTCCTTAAATCTGGTTAATATAACCGGAGTCTGATTCTGAGCAATACTTTTCTTCACATCACTTATAATCATATCATTACGTATCTTGCTTGTACTAATTAGACTATAAGCCTTGTTGATGTCATCTTTACTGTCAGCAGTGTCTACAACTCTTGTATACCTTGGTACAAAATAATGACCTATTCCCTGCTCCTGTGCTCTCTCCAATGCCGTAAATCTATGGCGAAGCGGTCCAAGTAGCATATAGATAATTTTATCTAAGCTATCTCCACGCTTCGGCGTCGCAGAAACTCCATATACATATTTGGCATTGATTTTCTGCAATAATTCCACAGACGTATTGGATGCCGCATGATGACATTCGTCCATAATTACCATTCCATAAGAATTAATCAGGTCATTAAACTTACCTTTGCTATACATAGAGCCAACCATGGCAACATCTACAATACCTGTCAATGTATTTTTACTACCATGCAAAATACCTATAACACTGTCTCTCTTTTTCTTTCTGCCTGTTTTGGTTTCATACTCCGGTGGTTCTTCCTTAATGTCCAAGAATTTGTTCAGCTCATCCACCCACTGATTCAGCAAATCCTTACTTTGTAATAAAATAAGAGTATTCACTTTGCGCTCCGCAATCAGATAACTACACACAACCGTTTTACCAAATGCAGTTGCTGCACTTAATACGCCATCTGAATAGGTCAGTAATTTTTCTGCTGCCAGTTCCTGCTGTGTCCGTAAATCACCTTTAAACGAAACTCTTATAGGACGCCCCTTTTCCCTTTGGTCAGATATTTCAACAGAAATTCCAGCTTTATTACACTCATCTATAATCCGTTCTATTAGCCCTCTTGGAATTTGTATGTAGCCATCAATGTCTTTTCCCAAATATACAGCACTAAAATTATAGTAATTGGAATATCCCAGTCTCTTATTTTTATAAAATTCCGGATTATCAAAAGCAGCCAGACTGCGAATCTGATTTTGTATTCTCGGCATAAGATTTAGCGTGTCAATGTAAACACCATTACTAAGCACCATATGTAGCTTACCAACCACATCCGCCTTAACAAACTCACACTTCTTTTTCCATGGTTTTGGTCTGTTATTTATATCGGTACCAGCAAGCATTCCCCGACTTTCTGCCAACTCTGCCTGCCATTTTGCCATATATTTTTCAATATCCTCTATACCTAATTTTTCTGTTTTATTCAGCAAAACATCCCACTGATTCGGATAGGCATTCCAGTTTTCATCCACAAATGCACTGTTACCATTTTTAAGTGCCTGTCCCTGCAAGGGCAATGCAATTAGATTCCCGATACTGCTTGCCACATCCTGAGACGGATACATTCTGTCATAGTAATGAAAGGATTTTAAGTTAATAGATGCAGAACCTTTATCTAATAACAGAAATCCAAAATTTCTGGCTACAGAAGCCGGTATTGCTTTCTTAAAGAAAATCCATACATGAGCACCTTTACCGGAACGAGAACGCTCTACCAATGGCCTAATACCATTTATCTCGCACATTTTTCTAAGAGCATCCACTTCTTTATGCCACTCGTTATCTGTATTGGCAAAATCTGTCGCTTCTGCACCTTTTTCATGATTATCAAAATCAAATACAATAAATCTACACATCCCATTAGGCAACAGCGGATATACACCTATTACATCTGAGCCATCCTCTTTATACCCTAATAGATGTGCAATAATCTTCTTAACATCCAGCCGTGTCCACTTGGTATTTTCACATTCATCACAGAAAACCTTTTCACCTCTTTGTTTCGGACAAAGTCTGGCATCCCATCTATTATCACATTGCGGGAAATAACCACCGTTCTTACCACGCTTGGCATAAACATCCTCTCGTCCCCAAAACATAGAAAAGAAGTGTGTCGCCATTTCCTCTGTTATAAACGCGGGATTGACGATACGTTCTCCCTGATCAGGATCGTACTCTTCCACATTATCCATCGTCTCTTCAAAAGGATTTACCTCGTCATACGGAATATTTTCTTTCTTCAGTTTATCTTTCAGTATTCTATTTTCATACTCAAGGAGTCTGACGAGCTTTCTTAAAGACTCTGCATCATATGCTTCTATATTCACGAATATCACCTACAATTCTTATGTGCTTAATCCCCTTTGCTACCTGTGTAAAAGAAAATCTACACTTTCTTTTAATTCATCACTAAAATCTGCCAAATCAGCAGTTGTGATTACACCACTATTAATCAATGCCACAATATCGAAAATCATATTCCCTTTGCTTAATTCGAGCATTACTCCCGGATGTTTCTTATCCTTTTTTATTCGTTCTTCCAGCTTCCAGAACTTATCTGAAGCATTCTCTTCACCTTCTAATAAATCCATATATTCCTTAACCAAGCGTTCCATATACGCTTCCTGCCAATCCCCAATAGAAGTTCTAAATAATTTCCAATCGCTTTTTGAAACTTCCATGTAAACAACCTCCAATCTTATGCATTGATTTCATATGTTTTTTATTGTCCCAACACAATTATACACCTGTTCCAACTATCTTTCAACACCGTTTCTTATAAGCAAACCTCGGTAAAAGTTAAAATTCTACCGAGGTATACCTAATTACTCTTATTTAACAAATTTTCCCCATAAACTCCAAAATCCCCTCCGTCACAACACCAATTTCTTCATCAATCCATCTTTTATCTGAAGTATCAAGTCTATGAATGTAACTCTTATCACTAAAAGCGATTTTTAATCTCCTAACTATATCATTCCCGGTATTTTCCTTCATCGTTGTGTCATTGAATATATATGTATCCAAAGCTACCATCAATTTTTCTCTATTAACAGAATCCTTCAAGTAATACATATCATATACATCCTTATACCTTGTTGAAAATGGCCCAAATTTAAGAAGCGAACGCAATTTTTCTGCTAACATCTGCTCATCAGAATTAATCAACAAGCTTGCTCCTTCATCATCGTACGCAATATCGAAACAATATTCTTCCTGCTCCAATTCAAATCGATTATGTACACCTAAATCAATCTTACTTCTGACTTGATTCCCCTCTGTATCTTCAATCAAAATGAATACTTGCTTTCCGCTATAATCCTGTTGCTTCAACTCTTCAATCTTACCCAACCTGCTAATCTTGATTCCATCAAGACAATTCAGCTTGCTTATAAACGCATCTATCGATTCATCTGCCAAGGAATACTTAATAAAATCAATGTCCAAGTCCTGCGTAGCTCTTCTAACATTATTGGTCTTGCTGCGCATAACCACACCACCCTTAATTGTTACATTTCTACTCAGCGGTCCAACTGATAATGCTTTTAATACAATATCCTGGCATACTTTCGCAGATGCCTTATCTCCCTGATAACCGTTTTCATTTGCTTCCTCAATCAACTTCTGTATATTAACCATTATAAAACCTCCAATCTTAAGATCTCCATAACCGTGTTGGATTTTGGTAATTCATACGCATATTCCGCAACTAAAGTCATATCCAACTCATGAACAATTCTTCTATAACTCGCAATTATTTCTTTATAAAAATCAAAAGAAAATTTTCTTTTATTTCGTATCAATTCCACAAGAAGACGCTCTTTATCATAAATCACAATATCCACACCATCATAATTCATCTTGGTTTTTCCCATGTCAAAGGCTTTGCTATTTTCATAAAATTGCTTCACCCTTTCATCACTGATTTTTCTTGTGTTTTTCGGTGTGGCAACATAATAAAAATCAGGTATGGTATCCGTTAAACCATAATAATAAAAGGCACTATTCAGCGTAATAATTGCATTGGGATATTTCTTAGAAATAATCTCCAGCTCCGGTACATATCTCTTATCTGAATAGATTCCCTTTTCTTTTACATACAGTTCCCCTTCTTGAACATGTTTTTTTATTTTATAATCTGTTCCATATTTTTCCAAACATTCCTGATATGATAGTAACATTTTTCTTCACCTTCTTTCAACAAAATGCAGGTATTAAAACATTTTTTACCTACATTTACTCAAATTATACCATATAATGAAACATAGTCAAGATGTAATGTGAATTTTTAAAGGGAATGTAGGTATTTTTTTGTTTTTTACCTACACTCCCTTTAATATCATTTCTCATATTCACTCTATACTTATCCTTCATATATTTTAAGTATTTCCAGTTTTTACATATTTTTTGAACGCTCTATCATATGTATACATCCCACTCTCGCAGGATGCC
Source organism: uncultured Roseburia sp. (assembly GCA_944381595.1). Lineage (GTDB taxonomy): Bacteria > Bacillota > Clostridia > Lachnospirales > Lachnospiraceae > CAG-303. The sequence continues at coordinate 684 of CALWLV010000148.1, read as the reverse complement.
GGTAATCCTTATGCCGCCTTCTCAAACCGCTTCAGAAATCTTCTCGCATAAGCCTCATACCGAAGTCTTTTTCCTTCTGCATCATCACACCAAGTTTCCGGTTCGTACTGAATCTCTACGGCGATGTCTCGCAAAACCTGTGCTCCGTACTTCTCCATCATCTCAGCCAGGAATGTGCAGCAGCGTTCAAATTCCTTGTTCAAAACTTCCCTCCTTCCATAATCGCTTCTGCATCTTTTCGTCCGATAAGTCATCTATGACTTCTTGTCTTAATGATACAACTATGAATTGGAAAAAGCAATGATTCCGGCGAGAAAAAATTTCCTAAGTCATTTAAATTTCTTTAGGTGTCTTTTGCTAGATACGCATTTTGTATATCCATCGCAAAATGCATCTAGTTAGGGGCAAAATCCCCTAAAACCCTGGATATTTATATAGGTGTGTCACTTTTTGACACACTTTTTGAAAAAGTACGCCACTTTTTGACACACCTTTTGGAAAAGTGCTCCACTTTTTGGCACACCTTTTTTAAAGATAATTTTTTGCGCCTTGGATGGAGTTGTCGGTAAATAACGATTTTTAACTCCTAAAAATCAAAAAGGTAACATCCCTGAAAAATCAATACTTTCAAAGTATGAGTTATCCTTTCAGGGATGTTACCTTTTATATTTTATAATTATTTTT
>CALWLV010000147.1 GCA_944381595.1 uncultured Roseburia sp. | reverse complement strand
AAAATGATGCAGAATGTATTTTCATACAAAATAGAAGGTAAGAACAAGCATGAAGACGCATGCGACATGTTGGCGTATCTTGTGAAGGTATATAGAAATACGCCTGCTATTGCAAGAATTATAAATAGCCCAATTTAGGAGGTATCGTATGGTCAATACAATTTCTAAGCCGGAAGAAGTGGTTTTCAACGGAGTTGCTTATAAACTCATGGGAGCAAAAAGATACTATCTATCACAATCCAGAACAGACGCCGGAAGGAAAGGGGCGAAAGGATTACATGTTGCTATATGGGAATTTTATAATCACAAGAAAGTTCCTTCTGGATACTGTATTCATCATAAGGACGGGAATCCATTTAATAATGATATACACAATCTTGAATGTGTTTCTTCCCATATCCATTTTTCTGAGCATGGTAAAAATAATTGGGAAAACAATGAATATCGCAAAAGGGGAGAAAAACAATTAGATGAAGCCAGGGAAAAAGCAACTGCCTGGCATAAATCTCCTGCGGGGATGAAGTGGCATCAAGAAAATAAGCGTAATTATTCTAAACCAGTTACAATGTTCAGCCGTGATGGAAAAAGATTAAAGGACTTTCCGAGTGTGATGGAAGCAGCTTCTGAAATCGGAGGATGTAATTCATCTATTGGAAAGTGCGCAAAAGGGAAACAGAAAACATCCGGAGGATATGTATGGAAATTTACAGATGAGATTTCGGGAGGTAATGCATGATTTCAAAATCAGTTTTAAAGCAATACATAGATTTACAGGAAGAAATTAAAGAAGTCTCTGCAATCACATTTACGGAGGTCTAAAAATAAATGACAGCTAAACAATATCTTGGTCAAATTTCAAGGTTAAATAAAATGATTTCAAATAAATTGTCTGAAGTATATCAGTTAAAATCCATGGCTTTGAATATCAGTGTATTAAATGAATCAGAAAAAGTTCAAACTTCCGGAAGCAAAGACCGAATTGGTGATATGGTTGCTAAGATGGTAGATATGGAACGTGAAGCGCAGGAATATGTTAATGTTTATTCTGAATTGAGAAGAAAAATTATTATGCAAATAGATTCAATGCCTAAAGAAACGCATTACAAAGTTCTGTTTGCAAAATATATCGAGGATAAGACTTTTGATACGATTGCAAACGAGATGGGATATTCGTGGCGACAGATTATTAGAATACATGGAGCTGCATTATCTGAGTTTGAAAGGATATATGGAAAGGATTTTGTGTCATTGAATGTCATATTCGACACGTGATATAGTTTAAAATGAAAAAACAGGTATTATTAAGCATCCGAAATTCTCGGGTGCTTTTTTTGTAGGTGTTTTATGAAAAAGACAATTAAAAATAAGTTTAAAGACTATCAGAGAAAAAAAGGAAAGAAATGGATTGACATTCCCACAAAGATTAAAGACAGAAATTGCGCTTCTGGAATTCAATTCGGTGGAAAGTATATTGATGAATAGGAGATTTTAATATGTTAAGAAAAGCAGGAAGAATCAAAATATTTACAGATCAAAAAGAAATAACTCGGGATAATGTTCTTTCTGTTTTAAGAAAGGCATATTCAAAACATCGGATTAATGCGGCAGAAATACAATATTTATTTGATTACGAATCCGGTATACAGCCGCTACCGTATCAAAAAATAATACGCCCAGAAATTAATATACAAACATCGGATAATATAGCGAACTATGTTACGGAATTTAATAAAGGGTATTTTTGGGGAACGCCTTTGATATATACTCAACGGGGAAATAAAGAGCATCATGACACAGATGTGGATACCGATAGTTTCGGTATTTCCGCTCTTAATGAAATGATGATTAATGCGGTATGTATTGGCAGAGAAAATCAAAAACTCGCTGATTTTGTAGAAAAGTCCGGAATTGGCCACAGAATTGTTGATATCAAAAGAGACTGGTCAAGTGAAGCGTATCAAAGTTCGTATGTAAATGTATACACATTGGATTCAAGAAATACGTTTTGTGTTTATTATGATGGAATTGGCCAGCCAAAGGTGATGGCTGTTACCTATGCAAAACGATCTGGAAGGGTTTATTTTAGCTGTTTTACAAAAACAAAACGATTTGAAATACAAGGAGATAATGTAGAAGAATTTCCAAACATCATGGGGGATATTCCTATTGTAGAGTACGAAAGATCGGTTGACCGTTCAGGCTGTTTTGAAAGACAGATTGACCTTATGGATAATCTTAATTCAATGGTTTCAAATTTTGCAAACGATGTGGCACAAAAAACTCAAGAAATATGGTGGGGGAATGACATTGATTTTCCTACTGATCCTGATACGGGGGAAGTAATCAAACCAAAGAGCGGTCAATGGTTATTAACCCACAGTGATAGTTCAGGAGGAACAAACCAAAAAATTCAACCCATGTCAAGCACATTTGACAGTTCGCCGACTTTGAGTGCGATTACGGACACTCGGAACGAAATTTTAAAACGTTGCTTTGTGCCCATGCAATATAGTTCTGAAGGCGGAGGTTCGACCGGAATTGCATCAAGCATATCTTCTGGTTGGGATTCGGCAGCAGTCGATGCAGATAGGAAGCAACAATTAATTGAAGGGGCAGCAAGGGAAGAATTAACTCTTATTTTAAAAGCCATAAGTCTTGTAGATAAAAAATATCTTCCAGAGGATGACCCTCTTAGAAAAATTCATTGCACTGACATAGATTTGAAATTCACACGAAGACAAAATTGGGATATTTCTACAAAAGCAAATGCTTATGCAACGCTTGTTTCTCATGGAGTGCATGGCAGACATGCGCTTAAGGTGGTAAATCTGTTTGATGATGTTGAACAAGTGTATTTGGATTCCAAAGATGGGATTGAACAATATCAGCAGAATACATATGGTACTGAAGAATCGAGCGACAGAATTATGCAAGATTCTTCTGACCAGTCCAAAAACAGTCCGATGATAGGAAGCCCGAGAACGGGCGATACGCAGCAGATGGAATAGGCGGTGAATATGAATGTTTGATGGGATGTCCTTTGATGAACTCAATTCATTACTTGCCAATAAAAGAAGCATGAGTTTTGAACAGTTTTTCGGCGATATGGAATTATCCGATGATGAAATACAGCAAAGGATAGAACTTGCGGAAAAGTTGGAAGATGGGTTCCTGTTCGTTTTGGCATTGCTATTTACCATGCAACAGTACAATGAAGTGAACTGGGAGCGGGCAAGACGGGAGTATGAAAACCGGTATTTGTCTGCACTTGCGGGATATGTAACCATTACGCCTTATATCCGCCAGTACGTCCGGGATATGTCTTATGACATTATGGATTCCACAAAGAAACATCAAGCGGAATACTACTATTATTCCCCGGACAGAGGAAAATTTATGGCGGAATGCGAAGCCAATACAACCCGGTCGTATCAATGCAATGAGGACGCCATAGCGCAGGGAAAGACCATGAAGCGGTGGCTGACAATGGGCGACAAGAGAGTCCGTGCAACTCATAAGGAAGTTGGAGGAACATCAAAACCAATAGGCGAACCGTTCTATGTGGGCGGCTCGCTTTTGTTATATCCCCGTGATTTTTCACTCGGGGCTAGTACAGCGGAAACCGCCGGATGCCGGTGCTCAATAAAATATTACTAATAACAGCAGTCGGGAAACCGGCTGCTTTTATATTAAGTCAGGAGATTGACTATAATAGCACAACTGTCCAGAGAAGGACAGACCATAAAAACAACACAAAATCAAACGGTGCAGAGACGCACTTTAAAAAACACAGAAAGGTAGGAAAGAACAATGAAGTTTATGAACAATCATTACGGACAGTCGCATATTTTTGGACGCGCCAGATGCAAAATGCCAATGAACCTTCAGCTTTTTGCAGAATCTCCCGGAGGTGATGGAGGCGAAACGGGGAATGACGGTGACAGCGGAGATAGCGGAAGCGGAAGCGACAAAGCTCCATCGGTTGAAGAACTCCTTGCGCAATTGGCGCAGGAAAGAGCCACAAATGCACAGAACAAAGCAGCACTTGACAAGGCGTTAAAAGAAAAAGGTGAACTTACCAAAAATCTTCGGGCAAAAATGTCAGCAGAAGAACAGGAAGCCGAGGCAAAGAAAGCCGCCGATGAAGCCAAAGACGCACGGATTCAAGAGCTTGAATCAAAGTTCCGAACAATGGACTACAGCAAGCGTTATATGGGAATCGGCATGGATGAAAAAACGGCTGAAACACTTTCTGAACTGACTGGCGAGTTGTCAGATGCAGATAAGTTCTTTTCTACTCTTGATAAATTCATGAAATCAAAAATCAAGTCTGCCGGAGAAGATGCGATTCAGGAACTTATTAAAAAGAACCCTGAAATTAAATCAGGAACCGGAGACAGCGAGAAAAACGCATTGGCGAAGGAAAAGGCGAAAGAGGCGGCTCATCGCCGGACAGGAGCCAATATGGACATTTTAAAACATTATATTCCAGGAGGTATGAATTAACATGGCAAGAGGCGATATGTTATTTGAATCCGTCGATATTGGCGGACAGGTTGAGATTCTGAACCGGTCTCCGTTTGAAGGAGTACCTATGACAATTGATTTTACATCCGTATCCACAACAGATCCGGATAGTGGTGAAAAGGT
>CALWLV010000146.1 GCA_944381595.1 uncultured Roseburia sp. | reverse complement strand
AACAGATAAAATCAACAGCATTATAATATAGCACATATCGTTACAAAGAGAAAAACGGCTACAAGATCCGTATTTATTGGGATCATAGCCGTTTTTTCATTTCCCAACTGTCAAAGATGGGATTATAACTTTCCTTATTATAGTACAGGATTTTAAAATGTCAAGAATCAAAAAGTGTTAAATTCGACGTTCCTTTTTGCTTTCTATAACATGACGTATCGCCGCCACCGGATGATGAAACAACATACGAGGTCCGGAAAATCGCATAACTTCTTGAATTTTTTCTCTCATCTCCGGCTTATAACAATGCACCTTACAATTAGAACAAAAACTTTTTGTCTCCATAAATGGACACTTATCGCTTCTGACTCTGGCATACTCATTCAGACTGGCACAATCCGGGCAAAGACCACCTTTACTGCCATGTTTTTTCCGACAATATAATGCAATCATCTGAGATACCATTTTCTTTTCACGTTCCCGTTTGCTCTGAACTGATTTCATATCTCTTTTCTTCCTCTTTTCCATAGAATTTTTATAGTTTGTTAGTCTATGCTAACTTATAGAAAAGAGTATCATATCTCTATTCTCTTGTCAATCTCCGATACAAAACAAGGACACTGTTAGAAAATTTCTACACAGTGTCCTCGTTATGAAATACTTTATATATAAAATATTTTATCTTCTATTGTAATTAATCAGGCATCCCTTGAGAATAATATCTCTCTCATCATCTGTTAATTCGCCCATCTTTAAGGTAAATGGTTTTAATCCATCTTCTTTTACCACATATGCCGGAATCTCTGTTTTCTTATTCTTAATAGCATCTGCGATATCCGGAACGAAGAGATAATCTCCATTGGTAAATGGAAGTTCCTCCTCTTCATAAATAAATGGAAGCATACCCCAGTTAATCAGGTTAGAACGATATCTCTTAGTAGCATATTCTTTCGCGATATTTGCCCATCCGCCTAATACCTTCTGGCAAGATGCAGCCTGCTCTCTTGCAGATCCGTCACCTGGTTTTACTGCATAAATAGTAGAACCAATTCCTACTTCTTCTTTCTTAAGGTCTTTGAATTCTTTCAGAATTGTTTCCATTACCTTTCCATATTCCGGAAGAACTTCAACCGGACATCTGCCCGCTTCTCTTTCCTTCTCTGCTGCCTGAACCTCTTTTGCACGGCCTACATATGCAGGATCCTTTCTGGATAACGCAAATTCTGCCAGTCCCAGCGGATTGGAACGATAAGAAGATGTTTCACCGGACGGAATCAATTCATCTGTTGTGGTAACAGGATCATGAATCTCCGAAACAACCTTTAATACAATATTATCAGTAAGGGCTACCATCTCTGGCCAATCCTTAATATTTGGACCAAACTTAATTTCCACAGAAGGATCTGCAACTCCCTTGGAATCAAATACACGGTTCTCATAAATTGTTTTATCAAAATGATACTTAGGTCCTGTGAATTCCAAATCCATATCCGTAGCTGCTGTCAGATATCCCTTATTTGCTGCAGTTGCTGCGATAGAACGTGCATCCATAAGAGCAACGGAAGAAATCTGACCATTCTGAAGCTTAGAACCTTCTCTATTCGGGAAGTTTCTGGTAGAATGACGAATACTGAATGCATTATTTGCAGGAGTATCTCCTGCACCAAAGCATGGTCCGCAGAATGCTGTTTTAACAATTGCACCTGTCGCAAGGAGATCAGCCAGTTTTCCATTTCTAGCCAGTTCCATATAAATAGGTGTACTTGCAGGATAAACGCTAAGTGTAAATTCATCTGCACCAATGCTTCTTCCCTTCAAAATATCCGCTGCATCACAGATATTTTCAAATCCGCCGCCGGCACATCCTGCGATAATACCCTGGTCTACATACAACTGTCCATTTCTTACTTTATCTGTCAATTTATAATCAACTTTACCATCTAAGCTGACTAAAGCCTTCTTCTCCACATCATGAAGAATGTCTGTCAGATTTGCTTTCAATTCTTCAATGGTATAAGTATTGCTTGGGTGGAATGGCATAGCAATCATTGGTTTAATCTTACTTAAGTCTACATAAACCATACCATCATAGTAAGCAATGCTACCCGGATTTAATTCCTTATAATCTTCGCTTCTTCCGTGAATATCATAGAATTCCTTAATCTTATCATCGGTTCTCCAGATAGATGACAAGCATGTGGTCTCTGTTGTCATAACGTCCACACCAATTCTAAAATCAGCACTTAAGGATGAAACACCAGGTCCCACAAATTCCATTACTTTATTTTTTACATAGCCATTTGCGAATACAGCACCAATAATCGCAAGTGCAACGTCCTGAGGACCCACACCCTTCATTGGTTCACCGGTCATATAAATACCCACAACTCCCGGCATATTGATGTCATAAGTCTGTTCCAACAGCTGTTTTACCAGCTCTGGTCCACCTTCACCCATTGCCATAGTACCAAGTGCACCATAACGAGTATGGGAATCAGAACCTAAAATCATCTTGCCGCCGCCAGCTAACATTTCTCTTGCATACTGATGAATAACAGCCTGATGAGGTGGTACATAGACGCCGCCATATTTTTTTGCACAGGTAAGACCAAACATATGATCATCTTCATTGATGGTTCCGCCTACTGCACATAAACTGTTATGACAATTTGTCAAAACATAAGGAATCGGAAATTTCTGCAGTCCTGAAGCTCTTGCAGTCTGAATAATTCCGACGAATGTAATATCATGAGAAGTAAGCTTATCAAATTTAATCATAAGCTTTTCCATATTTCCGGATGTATTATGATCTTTTAAAATTCCATATGCAATTGTATTCTTTGCTGCTTCTTCCTTCGGAACAAAGGAACCTGTCTTCGCGGTCAGAACTGCCTGTTCTTCCCCGTTACATTCCACTACTTCTGTTCCATTCAGAAGATAAGCACCTGTATTGCTTAATTTAACCATGTTGTAACCTCCATACTGTAATTTTATCCTTATCTAGTATACATAGAAAAATGAAAATTGTCCATGTTTTTCTATCTTAGAATGCAATAATCAATGATTCATAAGGTCTGAGAGGAATATTTAACCGATATGGTCTTCCATCGCATTCTTTCTTAATTGCCTTAAATCTTCTTGCCGTTGCAATCCTGCTGTTCTTTTCCTCTGCACTTTCAAATGTATCGTCTTCCGTTGTCAAACTAAAGCTGGACAACATCTCTCTATAATATCCCGGCTGAGGCACACCGACACAATAATCCGGACGTTCCATTGGCGTAAAATTGCAGATAAACAGATAAGCTCCTTTCCACGTTCCCGGCATCTTTCGAATAAAGCTAAAGATACTGCGTTCTGCATCATTGGCATTTACCCATTCAAAACCTTCATAACTCTGGTCATTCTGATAAAGTGCCGGACATCTCTTATACAAATGAAGTAATTTCTTTACATACTCCTGCATTTCTTTATGTAATGGCTCCTGAAGAAGATACCAATCCAACTCTCTTGCTTCGCTCCATTCCCGAATCTGTGCAAACTCCTGTCCCATAAACAAAAGTTTTTTCCCCGGATGTCCCATCATAAATGTATATGCAGTCCTTAAGTTTGCAAATTTATCCACCGTATATCCGGGCATTTTATTGAGCATGGAACATTTTAAATGTACTACCTCATCATGGGAAAGCACCAATATATAATGTTCCGCTGTCATATAAGAAATACTAAATGTCATCTTATTGTGATTGCCCTTCCGGAACAGCGGATCCTGTTTACAATATTCCAGGAAGTCATTCATCCACCCCATATTCCACTTATAGGCGAATCCCAGCCCATTCTTTTCCACATCTGCAGTCACCAATGGCCATGCTGTTGACTCCTCTGCAATCAAATAAGCCCGTTTGCTGCGCTTCGACATAATACTGTTCAGATGTTTCAGAAACTCAATTGCTTCGAGATTCTTATTTTCTCCATATTTATTTGGAACCCATTCACCATCTCTTCTTCCGTAATCCAGATAGAGCATAGATGCCACTGCGTCTACTCTCAATGCATCCACATGATAGACCTCTGTCCAGAATAACGCATTGGCTATTAAGAAGTTCGACACCTCTCTTCGCTCATAATCAAATACCTTGGTTCCCCAATCTGCATGTTCTCCCTTTCTTGGGTCCGCATATTCATACAAACAAGTTCCGTCAAATTCAGCAAGACCGTAACTATCCTTCGGAAAATGTGCCGGTACCCAGTCCAGGATAACACCAATATTGTTATTATGCATCTTATTGACAAAGTACATAAATTCTTCCGGTCCACCATATCTTGATGTCGGTGCATAATATCCCGTTACCTGATATCCCCAGGAACCGTCAAAAGGATGTTCTGCCACACCAATTAATTCCACATGGGTATAACCCATATCTTTCAAATAAGGAACCAGCATATCGGCAATGGTCTTATAGTCCAGAAATCCATCCTCTCCTCTGGAATAATCTTTCTTCCATGAACCAAGATGCATTTCATAGATTGCCATAGGTTTCTGATAACGCTCTTCTTTCTCCTGTTTATCAATCCACTTCTTGTCCGTCCATTTAAATCCATCAATTTCAGCTACTTTAGAAGCATTTCCCGGTCTTACTTCTGCATGAAAGGCGTACGGATCTGCTTTATAAAGCAAATCTCCATTTTTCGTTTCAATCACAAATTTATAGCGATCCCATTTCTTTGCCCCCGGAATAAACACTTCCCAGATTCCAGACTGACCCAATACTTCCATGTCATCTGCATCTTTATTCCAGTCGTTAAAATCTCCAATTACACTGACAGCTTTTGCATTTGGTGCCCAGACTGCAAAATACACACCTTTTTCACCATTTATTTCCATGATATGTGCACCCAGTTTACGATATATTTCGTAATGACAGCCCTTTCCAAAAACATATCTGTCTGCTTCTGTAATGATATTTAAAGCTCCCATACCTGACCTCCTATCAATGTTTTCCAATACTTTCACACAGTATTTTTTCGTGTTTTTATTTTACCACATTGATACAAGAAATTCTACCAATAAAACATAAGAATCTGTCTAAAAAGCAGGCAGATTTCTCTGCCTGCTTTCTAAAATACAATTTCATTTAAATTACTTCCCGGACCATAAGTAAGTCCTGCATAAACTTTCTGAGAACCTTGTATCATTTTTCCCGACTGATCGTTTTTGGCCACTTGCTCAAACGCTTCTCTCAAACGTTCCATAATGGAAATACACTGCGCTAAATTTTCCCCGTTTTCCTTTGCACTTGCCAAAATCAGAGATTTTCTGACATAAGAATATAGGCTTGAAAGTTCATGTGAGATTTCAAATCTCATATCCAGGGAAGAAGACAGTTCATCCAGAAACTGCCTTGCCTTCTCCAACTGAAATCGGAATGTTTCTTTCTCTCCCTGCATCAGCCCATCCTGCGCACCTTTAATATAAGCGATGATAATCTCATCCATGATTACAATCAGCTCGGTTCTGTTACACTGGGATATCCGCAGAGAAAAGTCTTTTATCTGCTCTGGTGTCATACCTATCTCCATTCATTTCTACTGTAATAACTGAAGTACCTTATCGGCAAGTTCATTTGCCTGTGCAAGCATGGATGTTGCAGCCTGTGATACCACATTCTGAGTGGTATAATATGTCATTTCTTCTGCCATATCCACATCTGTGATTCTGGATAACGCACTTGTCATATTCTCATTGGTGCTTTCCAGATAAGACTGCGTATGTTCCATACGATTCTGATATGCTCCAATTCTGCTGCGCACTTCTGAAATATATTCAATGGCTTCATCACACACTGTAATTCCGTCTCCTGCTCCCCCGGAAGTATAGGCATATAATTTATCCAGGCCCATCATCCTGCAGTTTACCTTCGGAATGTCGATTTCTATTTCCTGTCCTTCATTTGCACCAACCTGAACAGTCATGGTTCCAATATCTGTAATATGTGCAATGACTCTTGTTCCGGCTCCAATTTCTTCTGATAAATCCACTCTCATCTTAAATCCATCGTTTCCGGTAATCACAATGGTATTTCCATCACATTTTGCCGTACAATTAACCGAAAACAGGCTTCCTGTACCAGTTGCAAGATCTACCTGCACATCTTGTCCATAATCAGAAATTCTCTCTGCATCCAGTCCAAGACTTGCTCTCAATGCCGGATCATCACATTCAATTTCAATTCCATAATCCATTCCGTATCGGTCGCATGTATACTCAAAAGCACCATTATTATTCGTTACTGTAACAGCTGTTTTATCTGCAGCAGTACGAATTTTTTCATAAATCTGATCCACAGTATCTGTATCTGCAATCTCTACTGTGACTCCATTTACCTTCAGGCTTCCCGATACACCACCCGTCACGGTTCCTGATGTATACGTTCCCTGTTCTGCTGCCTGAGTAACATGAATTTCATATTCTCCTGTCGGTACCTCCTGGGATACATAATTGACTTCTGCTCCATTTACATTGGTAAATGATCTTCTTCCCAAATCACCATTCAGCAATTTCTTGGTATTAAAATCCGTAGATTCTGAAATTCTGTCAATCTCCTGACGCATCTGATCAATTTCCTGCATAATACTGTTTCTATCTTCATCTGTATAAGAATCACTTGCTCCCTGTACACAAAGTTCCCTGATTCTCTGAACCATGGACTGTACTTCTCCCAGCACACTTTCCGCTGTTTCAATGACAGATACACCGTCTGCCGCACTCTGTGTGGCCTTATCCAGATTTTTTAACTGTGATCTCATTTTTGCAGACAAGGCTGCTCCTACCGGGTTATCTCTTGCAGAATTAATTTTATATCCGGAAGAAAGTTTTTCCAAAGACTTCGATGTGTTATTATTTGCTGTCAAAAGATTATGACAGGCTTTCAGTGCTACAATATTTGTATTGATTCTCATGCGAAACCTCCTGACGTATTACTCCGTATTCTATATTCTTTATCGGTTACTATCCAGACATTCCTTAACAGATTTTAAAAAGCTTTTTGAAATCTTAAATAAATAAACATTATCGATACTGCTGCTTTCGCCTTCATCCTGTCGGTTCATATCATAATGTACTCTCTGATCTGCCACTTCCATATGAAACTCACAGGTATCATCCACATTTTTTATTTCATTTGTAAAGATTGCTTTACTTCCTGTTATGATATGTTTACTGATTTCATATTCACAATAGACCACTGCCTCCGTTTTAACATGACTGACCATATTCACGGAACGAATCACGCAGTCAATTTTACCATATTTTGCAGTATTCATAGAAATCTCTGCTTTTCCCTGGTCCTCTCCGGAAACAAAAGAGACACGCACCGGAACAATTTCATCTCCCAATTCCATTGGAATATGATAACTTTCATTTTTTGCTCCCTGAACGGCAAACTCCATATGACGGTTCATGTTCAGCACCGCTTTCATTTTCTCATAAGAAATATCCAGCTTATCCGTATCTTCCTTTAATTCCTCCCATGTATCCGTAATATCATCCGGAGTCTCACTTTGTTCAAAATCATCCTGAATTTTTCTCTTCTTCTCCATCAAATATTTTCTCAACTCAGAGCCGGGAGTGACAAATTCTGCAGCAGATAGTAAATGTTCTACTGATACCTTGTGTCCTCCTTCTAACAAGGTCATAACGGCATCTTCTGAGATTCCCTTCTCTTTTATTTGTGCCAGATACTCGTCCATCACTTCTTTTGTATATTCTGTATTTAACTGTCTGTTTTCTTCTTGATTCTTCTGATTTCTGACTACATCCAGAAGCACATCCAAAGAAATTCCACCATATGCTCCATTTTGATATAAGTTTTCCACATTATGAGCAGTAATTCCACCGGATATTTCCACTGCCATTTTCTTCACAAATTCTCCGATATTTTGCAAATCTGTATTCTGCTGTTCGTTTTCGCTCTCTCGGAATCCCGCTGTCTCATCTAAGGTAATATCCATTCCTGTTTTCTTTCTGCTTTTTACTGCTGTGAGCAAATGATTTAAAGTCATTTCCGTACCCTGAAGCACCACCGCTCCCAATGCACTGGAATCAAGACTTTCAATTTGATTCAGCGTTCTGTATAAATCCACATACCGGTCTCTTTCTTCTTCCGATATCTTTCCTGATTTTTCCAATTTCCAGAGATATTTTGCAAAATTTTCATTGTAGTCGGCATGAATCATCTCATTTAATTGAATTAAATTCTGATTTAATTCCCGAATATCTGTATTCAAAATATCAACCTGATTCTCCACAAGAACTGCTGCCGTCTTAGGTGTAAGATTGTCCCTGACATAATCCAGCTCCATCATCAGACTTTCCATCTTTCTGACAGATTCCTGATTAATTTCCATCTGGTTATGTGCCAGAATTCTTGCCGCTCTTCTGCTGCTTTCACATAAATCAATCTTTTGTTCCTGCAAAATTCCGTCGATACTGTCGAATGCTTTATAAATACTATCTCCCAGATCTTTTCTTATCTGCGTTCCCACCGCTTCATATGTAATTTCCGCCTGACGCATGGAAACAGAAAGATTTCTCTCTCCCTCAAAAATATCCGACAAAGTAAAATCCAATTGCTCCTGATATATTTGTCCCATCAGGACGGACGGAACCTGATTCATCTCTTTCATGAATTCCATAACACCTGAAACTGTACTCAGCTGTTCCTTTGCAACCTCCGGATGATCAAAATACAGCCGGGCTGCATTGTCATTCTCTTCCGTAATCAGATCTGATACTACTGAAATCTCCGTATATGTGATGGAAACTCCCAACTTCTGCATGGTCATAAGAGAAGAAGATGTCATAACGAGTTTGGCCTCTACAACAACTTTTTTTGCACGCAGAAACATCACATCATTCAAATCTCTTTCTTCTTGCTGTTCTCCCTGATTCTGACTATTTTGCTCATACCGTTTTAGGTTGGCCGCATTTAACACAGCTCCATCTTTTACAATATCATAAACCACTTCATCTGTAGCCTGTTCCACTGCCTGAAGGGTATCCTGAATCTCTGTAGGACTAATCCAGTCAGACGTGATAAACGCATCTGTTCCCTTCATTCCCATCATCACTGCGAAAGTAATATTGCTTAACAAAACATCCGTCTTCGTGAAATCTGCCTGATTCAATTCCTGTAGTTTTACAAGATTCTCACCGGTTACCGGTATCCGATTCTGAATCAGCATTTCTGCATTCTGCATATTCTCTTCATTCACATCCAGACCATATTTTTGCATAACCTCAGCAATCTGGGGTTTCAGAGTTTCCCACTCCTGTTCGGAAATCACGTCTTTTGCTGTTTGATTTCCTGATGATGTACTATGAGCAGCTTTGTATACATTTTCTATCGTTGGTTCCAGATTATTTTTTAATAAATAAGCCTTGGTTTCCTCTCCAAAACTACCTATATCCTCTGCCATCTTAACTGCCTGAGCCATTGCCTGTGAGCCTAATACTTCCTGTATCTTCTCTTCACTGATTCCTGACATCCATGTGTCATAGTTGTCACTATAAGCAGCAAGTCCAATCTGAATTCTCTCATAGACTGTTACCAGGGTATCAGGGTTCTCCTTATCTGCAGCAAGTCCCAATTCACTCATGGCAGAATAATCTTCCTCTGTAACCAATTGCTTTAGCTTATCCAGATTTTCATTGATATAAGCTGTGACATCCTGCCTTGACTGGGATATTTGCCTGTCTTTTTCCATTGAGGAATCTTTCTCACTGCCATTCTTATCATAATTCATATAATTTCCGTTTATCTCAGGTAATGATTCTGATTTTTCAATGGCAATACCAAAAAAGTTATTCTTTTTCCATGCTGGAATTGCTTTTTCCTCTCCTGTTCTCTCGGTAAGGAATTCATTTTTTATGTTTGCATTATATAAATTTATCTGCATGTGCATTCTCCATCCTACTTCATTTACACTTCATTCCGATATAAGATATTTCGGCAGAAATGAAAAAAAATTTATACAATTTTCTCTTCTTTCATCTGTCGAAGCAAAAACTTATATCGCATCTGCCCTGCATTTAATTCATAAATACAGCAGTCAATTAATTCCGGGTCTACTACATACGATAAATTCTGGTACGCTCGATCCATGGACTTCTGAACCTCTTCCAATTCTTTTTTTAATTCCTCTAATTTTCTGCGTTCTTTTAACTCATTTTGCCCCAGTTTCTTCTTTCCGGTCAATAATTTCATACCTACCTCCAAAAATTCATTTATTTAAGATATTGAAATTATTCACCGATTATTCCCATTTATACTTTTATCAACCTAATTTATCTTTTCTTTTTTTAAATATTTTTGTATTATCTTTTTAATTTATTCTTGACATTTTTGAAATTATATATTATAATCAACCTACCCTTTAAATCAAACCCAATTCAATCTGCCAGTCCCGGTTTGGAGGTAACGATTGAATAATGGAACCATTATAATTTTTGATTCAGAGGCAGAATATGCCTTAAAACTAGCGGAATATTTTAATCTGAAAAGCGGACTAAACTATTCTGTCTCGGTGTTCACCGATTATCATTCCCTAAAGAACTACTTATCTGAAAATAATGTTGATATTTTATTAATATCCGAAAAGTTTTGTCAATATATGGATGACTTGAAAGATATCCCTAATATATTTATCCTCACGGAAGGAAATGTGGATCAGGTATTACAGGAATACGCTTCGCTCTATAAATATCAGCCAACCGATTGTATTTTAAGAGATGTCATGACCTGCTATGCTGCAGATTGCCCTGAAACCTCTTCCAAAATTCCCACTGCTCTACCTGCAAAAATTACCGGAGTTTATTCTCCTGTAAGGCGGTGTGGAAAAACATCATTTTCTCTGGCATACGGATGTATTTTATCTTTATCAAAGAAATGTCTGTATATTAACCTGGAAGAATATTCTGGATTTTCTTATTTTGTCCAAGACCTTTTCATTGGTGATTTCTCTGATCTAATCTATTTTTATAGACAAAATCCCGCCAATATTGACAAAAAATTAACTGCACTTTCCCGCAGTTATCACAATCTTGATTATATCCCTCCTATGCATTTCGGATGTGATATCAGAAACATGGAAATTCAGGACCTCGTCTCCTTTGTTCAAGCAGTTTCTAAAACAAGACTGTATGAAGAAATCATATTGGATATTTCGGATTCTGTTTCGGATGTTCCATCTCTGTTGTCTATTTGTGATCATATTTACATGCCATCGACAAAAGATTCTATTTCTAATTTAAAAATCGAAGAAGCCTGGGCCAATTATGAATCAGCCGGTCAGGTTTCTATCAGAGATAAAACCGAGATACTTATCCTTCCCTATGCAGATCAGAACATTTTTTCAGACCAATCGATTACAGATTATAATTCTTCCGTTTTTATGGAAAAACTGCTTTTTAGTGAATTCGGTGTATACATCCGAAACTTAATTTCTCAAATTCCAAAATAGAAATCGAGGTGAAGATATGAATGATAGAAATATAGACGGGCTCCGCCAGAGATTGATAAACCGGTTTGATTTGACAAGGGATTTATCAGAAGAGGAAATTTATGCCTTAATTGATGATGAAATAATAGAAACTGGACGCAAACAATTCATATCTTTAACCGAAAAAGAACGTTTAAGAAAACGGCTTTTTAATTCGATACGCGGATATGACATTCTGCAGGATTTAATTGACAATGAGGAAATTACTGAAATTATGATTAATGGATACAATCAAATCTATGTGGAGCGAAAGGGGCAAATAGAAAAACTGGATTTACAATTTTCGTCACCGGATAAACTACATGATATCATACAGCAGATTGTATCCAATGTGAACCGAAGAGTAAATGAATCCTCTCCCATTGCCGATGCAAGGTTATATGACGGATCCAGAATTAACATTGTGCTAAACCCCATTGCATTAAATGGTCCTGCTGTGACGATTCGTAAATTTCCAGGTACTCCACTATCTATGGAAGATCTGATTTCCTATGGCTCTATTACCAGGGAAGCCGCAAAATATCTGGATATTCTGGTTAAAGCCGGATACAACATTTTCGTATGCGGCGGCACCGGTTCCGGAAAAACCACATTCTTAAATATCCTTTCTGATTCCATACCAAAGACTGAGCGAGTGATAACCATCGAAGATTCAGCAGAATTACAGTTACATATTCCAAACATTGTAAAACTTGAGGCCCGTCAGGCTAATACGGAGGGAAAGAATGAAATTACCATACGAGAACTCATACGCACTTCCCTCCGGATGCGTCCTGACCGTTTGATTATAGGAGAAATCCGTGGAGCTGAAGCAATTGATATGTTGACTGCCTTTAATACCGGACACGATGGTTCTATGTCCACCGGACATGGCAATAGCACCAAAGATATGCTAAGAAGAATAGAAACTATGGTATTAATGGGTGTTGATATGCCCGTCAGTGCAATTCAGGGACAAATTGCCTCTGCGATTGATATCTTTGTCTTTCTGGGCAGATTGCGGGATCACTCCAGAAGAGTTCTTGAAATTACCGAACTTGCAGATTACAAAGATGGTAACATTTTATTAAATACACTCTTCCAATTTCAGGAAAACTCCTCGCATTCCGGACAATTATCCGGAACACTGAATCGTACCAATAACCCTATCAAAAACACCTGGAAGCTGCAGATGGCAGGTCTTTCAGTTTCAAATCAGGAGTGCCCATGAAACAAATAGAATACCAGAACTACTCTCTTTCCTTTACAGAATTTATTTTCTATGGACTGTTATTTTTCTCCCTATGCGGTATTCTTTCTTTCCTTTTCTACGACTCTTTCATTCCTGTATTTTTTATGTGTTTCTTCTTGAAATATTATTATAAAAAAGTCAGAATGTACCTCTGTGATAAACGCAAACAAAAATTAATCTTACAATTTCGTGATATGATTCATTCCATTTCTGTTTCGTTAAACTCTGGTTATTCTATTGAAAATGCCATTATGGAATCGTATCGGGAAATGGAAATTTTATATGGAAATCATTCTTATATTCATCAGGAATTGTCTACCATGTTAAAGAAATTATCTTACCATATTCCTGTTGAAACAGTTTTTCTGGAATTTGCGGAACGTACCAAATGTGACGATATTTTAATATTTTCCCAAATATTAATGATAAGTAAAAGAAATGGTGGAGATTTGATTTCCATGATAAAAAATTCTGCTGAAACCATTGGAAGTAAAATCGATATGAAAAGAGAAATCGATACTGCGATTTCATCCAAAAAATTTGAACAGACCATTATGTTCTTTATGCCTATTGCAATCATGATGTATATTAGAATTTTTTCAAAAGGATACTTTACACCAGTTTACCACAATATTACCGGCATCTGTCTTATGACGTTCTGCCTGGTCCTCTATTGTATCGCTGTATTGATTGGACTGAAAATTTCCGACATCAAAATATAATTAAGATTTGGAGGTCTTGTATGAATATTATATTTCTTTATATTATCTTCTTATTATTCATGATAATACTTTTTCTGAAAACTAAAAATTATAAAAAAGAACTGTGGTTTTCTTTGGAAAAGAAGCAACACCCATTCCGTTTTTGTTATGGAACAGCTCTGTTTTTCTCAGATTTCTTTCTTTCTGTATTAAAGAAATTGTTTCCTAATCACTCCTTCTCTAATCCAAAATTAAAAAATAAATTGGATAAATTATATGTGGGAAAAGATATAGAAAAACAGTTGTGTCTTTTCCAGGCTAAAAAATTCAGTTATAGCCTGTTAATTTTTTCCATTATTATCTTTCTTGGTTTTCTTTACTCCTGTTCCGTCCAGCTGCAAAAACATACTTCCATTTCAACATTAAACCGTTCAAATGAAGATCAAACATACTCCATGGAAGTTACTCTGGAAAACAAGGAAACTCAATTAGTTGATGTGCTTGTAGAATCTCAGAAATACGATTTCGAAGCATCTTTCAATCTGTTTGAAACATACCGGGAAGAAATTGTTTCAGCCATGTTGGATAAGAATACCGGGATTGAATCAATTCAATATCCTCTTAATTTCATTTCTGAAATCGGAGAAGAAGGTCTGACAATTACATGGGATGTGGAAAATGAAAATCTAATTGATTATTCCGGTAAAATATATACAGAAAATATAGAATCGGAAGGTGCTGCCACCACAGTAACGGCTCATTTATCCTTAGGTGAGTATGAAGCAAGCCTGACCATTCCTTTAGTATTGGTCCCCTGATTCGGATAACTCTGTAGCTTTATCACAAAAGATACAAAATTACATTAATACAACAAATGATCCCTATTCTGATACAGTCACGCTTCCTAAAACCATTGACTCAAAAGATATCACCTTTCAGACAATCTCCGGCAAGCCAACTATACTATTTATTCCCTTTGCATTTGTCATTGCTATTTTATGCTTTCGTGTATCAAACTCTGATTCAGACAAGGCTTTTCAGAGAAGAACAGAACAACTTCAGGCTGATTACCCTGAAATTATAACAAAATTGTTACTGTTTCACGGTGCCGGACTAACGATACATAATGCATTCATTGCTATTCTGGCAGATGAAAAAAAGAAAACAGTCAGATCTTCCATGCACTATGCTTATCTGGAAATAGAACATCTATTAAATAAAATGAAAAGTGGTATTCCCGAAGCCGGAAGCTATGCCACATTCGGAAAGAGATGCCAGCTGCACATTTATATCAAACTTGGAACTCTTTTGGAACAGAATCTAAAGAAAGGATCTGCCGACTTACAAGATGCACTAAAACAAGAGATGGAAGAAAGTTTTTCATCTCAACAGAGCCAAATACTTCAATTTGGTGAAAAAGCCGGAACAAAAATGATATTCCCTATGATACTCATTTTGGCAGTCATCATGATGATTATTATAATCCCGGCATTTTTATCCATGAAAACATTATAATTGATTTATAAAATCGGAGGTAACTATTATGAGAAGAAAATTATATCTAAAAAAAGAGCTTTTGAAACATAAACTAAACATAAAATGGATTCAGACCACCCTATTATTACGTCAGGGGGTATCCGGCCTTGGTGTCGTAGAAGTCATTATGATACTTCTGGTTCTTGTGGGACTGGTTTTAATTTTTAAAGCGCAAATTACCCAGATTATCAACTCTCTTTTTAAATCCATAAAAACAGATATAAAAAGCATATAAGGTAAGGCAGACTATGAATCATATTCATCACACCAAGGGCAGCATTACCATCTTCTTATGTATGGTTTTTCTATCTTTACTTACATTGATTCTTGTTTTAACAGAGTCTTCTCATATTCATTCCACGAAGGCTCATTTATATGGAATTTCTCATCTGTCACAAGAATCTGCTCTTGGATATTTTTCCCCTTTTTTATTAGAACAATATGGACTATTTGCAATTACAAGATCAGAAGATGACGTTCTTTCCCTGGTTCAGGAACATATAAACAGTAACCTATCCCCTTCATCAGGATTATTGAAAACATATTATAATTTTTATAATGCAGACCTTACAAAGATAACCCCTATTTCTTACCGCCATCTTACTGATTGTAATGGAGAACTGTTTCTCAATCAAATTCTCCGATATACAAAGTATGACAGTGTAAATTCTATATCAAATATTATTTTATATAACTCGTTCATTGAAAACTTTTCTAAAGAATATATCGATATGTCTTCCATCGATCCAGCTAGTCAGGAAATTGATTCTTCCCTTCCATTATCTGAATTTAGTGAAGATACTCCTGACAATATTGAAATCAGTGCGGAAGATGCCACTGCAAAAAAAGATTCTATCTTATCAAAAATAAAGGAATTTTCTGTGTCTGCTTCTTTGTCTCTTTACATTAAAAATACAGAAAAAATCTCCTCAAAAAAAGCAGAGTGCACCCACTTTCCTTCCTCTTTCTGCAAATATGCAAAAAATAAAATACCATCTATTTCCATCTCGGAAAGAATAATGTATCTTGCTTATTTAAGCCGATATTTCTCATGTTATACAACAGAACCAAAACAAAACTCTGCTTTGGATTATCAATTAGAATATCTGCTTCATGGCTCTGCTTCCGATGAAGAGAATCTGCTCGCTTCCATCAAAAAGCTTCAACATACACGTACCGGTTTGAATCTGGCATACCTTTACACGGACCAATTAAAAAGAACTCAGGCCAGAACACTTGCCACTGCAGCTGTGGGACTCATTCCTGTTCCCTTTCTTATAGAATTTACTCAATTTGCACTTCTCAGTGCATGGGCATATGGAGAAGCCATCCTTGATGTGAGGGCACTCCTCAAAGGAGAAATCATCCCTGTATTTAAATCCAGAGAGACTTGGACCTTAGATTTTGATAATCTTTTCGTATTTGATTCTCATACTTGTGCAAAGCCATCCAAATCAGGGTTGAATTATTCTCAGTATTTAATATTGTTTCTTTATGAAGATTTCAAAACAGAGCAACTTTATCGCACTATGGATTTGATTCAGGCAAATATACAACAAACAACAGATTCTGAATTTCTTATGTCTGACTGCATTACAGAGTTAAATTATCAGTTTAAATATTCATACAAACCACTGTTTCACATTCAGAATCCATTTTATAGCAATCGTATCTTTTCTTATACTTGTAACTTAGAGACATCCTACTAAGGAGGTGTGTGAAATTGTTCTCTTTCTTTGCATTACAAAACTCTTATTTTATATTAAAAAAAATTCGTTCTCTCCCGGCGTCTATGCGGACTATTCTGTCCATTTGGTCGCATTTATGCAGAAGGAGAACAATTTCACATATCTCCTTAAGAAAGGCTTCTCTGACATTGGAAGCAGCACTTGCACTTCCCCTGTTTTTGATGGCATGTTTATCAATCATATATCTGATGCACATTCTTACTTTTCAAACCAGTATTCAGATGCAAATGCAAAAATATGCCCATCAAATCAATACCCATGCTTATATAGTTCAAAATTCAAATACACCAATTTCTGCTCCTTATGTACAATATATATGCAACTCCGGAGAATTAAAAAAACTTTTTCATCATGTGTACACCAGGCATGGTAATGTATCCTATTCTCTGGCAAAAACCGCCGTTGATAAACAAAAGGATATCTGTAACATTGTTATCACCTACAACATCGTCATTCCATTTCTTCCGGATAACATTCTTACCATACCGATGATACAAAACTGTCAATTCAAATTATTCACAGGAGATCCAGAGCAAAAAAATGGTTCTGTATCGTCAAAAAAGGTATATCTCACTGCAATGGGTAGTGTTTATCATACCAACAAGTATTGTACATTCCTGCGAAAATATAGTGATCTCATATCAAAAAATTCTTTGCAGGAATACGAAAAACAATCTGGCAAAAAACTCCATTTATGCCGTTCCTGCAAGAAACTAACCATAACAGAACAAAATCCTGTTCTATATATCAGCTCCACCGGAAATGCATATCACTATTCCAGGGACTGTTATTATCTCACATCTCATATTTATGAATACAAATATGAGGATGTAAAAGAAATCTATCCTTTATGCTCAAGATGCGAAAAAACAGCTGTTTAACTCAGGAGATGCTTATGTTGATTTTTATATGTTATATCATTCCGTATTCCTTTTTGTTTTTATGCAGTATATCTGATATACGGACGAAAAAAATATCTTTGCTAACTTGCCTTATTTATTTTATTGCCGGAATACTTTTATGTACTTTTTTTATTCAGCCGAATATTCATATTATTATTTTAAATTTGATTCCGGGACTTTTTCTCTTTTTTGTTTCTATATTTACCAAGGGTTCCATTGGAATGGGAGATGTGATTATATTTATCATACTTGCTTTGTATATGCCGGAAATATGCATACTTCCTATCTTATTCTATTCTCTCCTTGGTGCAGCCCTATTCTCCATTATTTTTTTAGTAAAAAAATATTCCGGAAAATATGCTTTGCCATTTGCACCCTTTATTACATTTGGCTACACTCTATTTCTCATATTTTATTTCTATTCAGAAAGGATATCTGTCATATGAAAAAGATTTACATAACCGGTTCTTTTACCGTAGAAGCTGCCATCATTACCTCTATTGTTCTCTTTACTATTCTTGGCATTATGTCTCTGTCCTTTTTCATGCATGATTATTCTGTAGAAAAAAGCAAGGCTTATCACAAAGCTACTTCTTCTCTCGAACCACCTGTAAAATATATATGGGCATATCAGGCGACTCGAAATTTGAAATCAGAAAATAACCAAACATCAGAAAGGAATCATTATGAAGATTGAATACAAAAAGATTTTTAACAAGAATTATGTTGTACTTACAGACTATAACATATCAGACTATAAGGAATGTTACCGCAGTAAAATGTTAAAAAGCAATCAGCCGGAGTTTTTTCTCCCTTACGATACTCAGAATATCAACGGTGCTATTCAATTTACCTATGATATTTCATCTAAACAATCCATTGAAAGTTTTTATGAAAACAGTAAGATGGATTATGAAACCGTACGTCACTTTATTTTTTCTCTAAAAGAAGCATTAGACACATTAAATAACTATCTTCTGGAGCCGGATTATCTTATACTGGAACCACGGTTAATATATATAAATATTACAACTAAAAATTTGTATTTCTGTTACTGCCCTGGTGAGAAACAAAACTTTTATGATTCTTTGAATCAATTTCTATGCTATATGATATCTAAAATTGACCACGAAGACAACAACTCAATTATTTTAGCTTATTCACTACAGCAGCAATCCATGAATCAAAACTATACTTTTGATGATTTAATTGAAATTCTTAACAAACCTGTATTTGAACATACAAGTAATCCTATTCCAAAAGAAGAAATTGAGGAAGTACCTTCATCCATGGATTTATCTGAGCAAATTCAATTTGAACATCTGAAAGCACAAGCTCCTTCGGCAAACAATACTCTTCTTTTTTCTATTGGAATTCTGGTTATTTCCATAGGTATTGCTTTTTATCTTACATCAATTAAGAATGTTATTTCTCCGTTGACAGCGGGATTCATGATTATTGCTGCAGGCTTTCTATGCTATTTTATCCATAACAGTAATTCTGAAATAGAACCATCTTGTTGTGAAAAAGAAACCGAACCTTCTCATATTATTTCCCTTTCGGAGGAAGAAACTTCCATGGCGGAACATAGTTTTTCTTCCTCTAATGTCCAGACAGAAGAAAATTACTACGAGGACACAGTCATACTCGGTTACCGGAATACAGAAAATGCTCCAAAATTAATTTATACCGGTACCGATTTTGACTCAGTAAATGATTTGACTCGTTTTCCTTTTACGATTGGTAAAATGGCTCAAAACGTGGATATGGTAATCTCTCATCCGATGATTAGTCGTATTCATTCAAAAATTTACTACAAAGAAAATCATTATTATATTGAAGATATGAATTCATCCAATGGAACATATATTAATAACGAACTGATTCCCCCTCATACACTGACAGAAATATCTCCCGGCGATCATATTACATTCTCCCATTTAACTTATATTTTTCAGTAAATTTTCACTTGTTTTTTATTTGATAATAAACTACACTATATATAATAAGCAATGAATCATCACAATAATAAATATTAGGAGAAAAAATGATTCGAAATGATATAGTTAATTTATTTATAAAACAAGGATTTCAATACGCAAAGGATAATGTTCCAAATCTCTATCTTTTCCTAAAAAAAACAGATGAGACCACATTAAATATATGTTTATTTGCAGATCAGACTGTCTCAACAAGACTGTCTGTGCAATTTATGGAGTCCATATCAGATGCTCTTGAAAGAAAATTTTTATTTCATGGCTTTCAGAAAGTAAGCATTTTTTATATGATTTTTTCTAATCATATCGAACAGGATAAAGAGTTTCTTAATCAACCCCATAATTTCTGGCTCATTGATACACTTGGAAAACGAATTATGGTCTTTGATCAGCAGCCGGAAGATTATTTTGGACTTAGAACAGACTTAGAAACCCTTCTATTTACTCCTGCAAAAAAAGAATTAAATAACATTTCACGAGTTCCATTTATGACAATTTTACTTGTGTTCATTAACGTTATTGTGTTTCTTTTTACCAGCCTCCACTCCGGATTACAAACATCCGATTATATTTTAGAGCATGGTGGAGCTTATTGGGGGTATATATATGAAAATCATGAATATTACAGATTGTTGACTTGCATTTTTTTACACTTTAACAGCGAACACCTATTGAATAATATGCTCAGCCTTGCATTGATTGGATCAGCTGCGGAAAAAGCTCTGGGACATATTCGTTATGTATGCATCTATTTATTAAGCGGTTTATGCTCCAGTATTTTATCATCGCTCTATTATATGCATAATTCACCGGATATTGTAACGGTATCTGCAGGTGCTTCCGGGGCTATATTTGGTATCTTAGGATCTCTTATTATTGTCCTTTTAGTATTTCGAAATAAAAGAAGAGAAATCCAACCTGTTCATATAATTCTAATTGCTATCCTATCCATTGCAAACGGATATCTAAGCAGCTCCACGGATAATATTGGACATATTGGCGGTTTATTATCAGGTATGATTCTCACATTTATTTCTTGCTTATATAGAAAAAATATACTAAAATAATTGCAAATACAACAGAAAGGCTCTAATTGTATGAATATCAATATTTATTATGGCGGACGGGGGATTATTGAAGATCCTACATTGTACGTATTAAAAACAATGGAAACTGTATTGGATGAATTAAATGTAAAATACACAAGATATAATTTATATGAATTAAAAAATACCATCACCACACTTCCCCAGACTTTGAAGGATGTAGATGGAATTATTTTAGCCACGAGTGTGGAATGGATGGGCATTGGCGGATATCTTCAGCAATTTCTTGATTCCTGCTGGCTTTATGGTGATAAGGAAAAAATGGCCGACACATATATGTGCCCTGTGGTAATTTCTACTACTTATGGTGAAAAAGAAACCTATACCTCTTTAACCAATGCATGGGAATTACTGGGAGGAAAATTATGTAATGGTATCTGTGCATATGTAGAAGATTCTATTGATTTTGAGGGAAATAAAGAATATAAAGAACTCATTGAACATATTACGGAGGATATTTACCGTACGATTACACGAAAATTGGCTTCTTTTCCATCCAGTATTACTTTAATCCGGCAAAACTATGTTTCACAAGGTCTTCCATTGACGCCACAGGAAGGAGAACAGCTTTCCAAATATGTATCGGATGATATCTATGTTCAGAAGCAAAAAGAAGATATTGAAGAGCTCGCTTCGCTCTTTAGAGATATTATGAAAAAGCAATCTACAAACGAAGATAATCTAATCTCATCTTTTAAATCGGCATATAATCCTCAACCTGGATTTAAATGCACCTATTGTATTACAATACAAGATAAATCTCTGGAATTTATAATTGAGGTTAACGGCATTGACTTAACAATGGGATATGAGAAATCTTCTGAACCTGACATTGTACTAAAATTAGATTATCATACCCTTGAAAATATTCTGAATGGTTATGAAACCTTTCAGAAAGCTTTTATGACAGGAGAAATGACTTCCAAAGGAAATTTCAATACATTACGCATGTTAGACCAATTATTTGTGTTTAATTAATATAATTAGAAATGAGGTAAAAAAATGAAAGATGAAAATTGTATTTTTTGTAAAATTGGGGCTGGAGAAATTCCTTCATATCAATTATATGAAGATGATGACTTCAAAGTATTTTTAGATTTATCTCCTACCAGCTTTGGTCATGCACTGATTATTCCAAAAGAACATTACAAGAACCTATTTGAACTGGATGATAACATTGCTGCCAAGGCACTGGTCTTAGCGAAAAAAATTGGAACAGCCATGATGCAGGCTTTGCATTGTGATGGTCTTAATATTCTTCAAAACAATGGTGAAATAGCAGGACAGACAATGTTTCATTTCCACATTCATTTGATTCCAAGGTATGAAAATGATAATACAAAAATCATATTTGACCAAAATTCTTTGAATGAAGAAGATGCCAAAAAGATTCAAGAAGAAATGGCTCGTTTTATCTAATTTTTGAAAGGAATCTCAAGTATCATGAAAAAAATATTATTAACCGGTGGCGGAACTGCCGGTCATGTTACACCAAACATTGCGCTTATTCCTTCTTTAAAAAAACTGGGATATGAAATCTCTTATATGGGATCTTATGATGGGATTGAAAAAAAATTAATTGAGGAATTGAATATTCCCTATATTGGAATATCCTCTGGAAAATTGCGTCGCTATTTTTCTATGAAAAATTTCTCAGATCCCTTCCGCGTCTTAAAAGGGTTTCAAGAGGCTAAAAAGTATATGAAAGAACAGCATCCGGATATTGTCTTTTCAAAGGGAGGTTTCGTTAGTGTCCCTGTTGTTCTGGCTGCGGATAAATACAACATTCCAGTCATTATCCACGAATCAGATATGACACCTGGATTGGCCAACAAGATTGCAATTCCACATGCTGTGAAGGTATGCCATAATTTCCCTGAAACAGCGAATTACCTTCCAAAGGGAAAATCTGTTTTTACCGGTTCTCCAATTAGAGAAGAACTCATGAATGGAAACAAAGAAACCGGACTTCAAATGTGTCACTTTACAAAAAGCAAACCGGTGATCATGGTTATCGGAGGTAGTCTGGGAGCTGTAGCTGTAAATCAGATTGTTCGAGATTCCCTTGATAATTTATTAAAAGATTATCAAATTGTTCATTTGTGTGGAAAAGGAAAGGCTGACAATTCCTTATCTTCTAAAACAGGATATATACAATTTGAATATATCAAAGAAGAATTAAAAGATCTGTTTGCTATGGCAGATATTGTAGTTTCAAGAGCTGGAGCCAACTCGATTTGTGAAATCCTTGCTCTTAAGAAACCAAATATTTTAATTCCTCTTTCCGCTCGTGCAAGCAGAGGGGATCAGATCTTAAATGCAGAATCATTCCACAAACAAGGATTTAGCGAAGTATTAGATGAAGACACGTTGACTCCAGAGCAGTTTATTCAAACAATTAATCATGTGTATAAAAACAAAAACACATACATTCATAAAATGGAAGAATCACCATCTAACAATTCTATTCAGACTATCATTAATTTAATTCATGAAATATCTGAACGTAAATAAAAGGGGCTGTCGCTTTAACGATTAGTAAATCGTGAAGCGGCAGCTTCCTTTTTCTTGATTTTTTCTATATAGTTGCTCTGTTTCTGCTGAAACGGTAGCTTTTTCGTAAAAAAGCCGTACTTTAATACAGCCCAAAATCAGAGTTTAAAAAAAATTTGGAGTGTCTAAATTTATGCACTCTTCAATGGGAATAAATGTTTTCCTGTTTTTCCTTTTTGTATCTTATTATGAAGTTTGTTCACATTTTTTGCCATTGCAAGCAAAACACTTTCAGCAAGAACATTTGATGT
>CALWLV010000145.1 GCA_944381595.1 uncultured Roseburia sp. | reverse complement strand
GGACCGGGGGATTTCTTTGGGATACGCCAAAGTGGGGAAATGGATTTTAAAATCGCAGATATTTATTCGGATGCTGAAACTTTGACAGAGGCGGCAGAGGCGGCAGGTTATGTGGAAGCAGAACAATACCGATTGGATGCCGGCAGAATGCAGATGTTGGAAAATAAATTGGAAAGTTATATAAAAGAAGAATTTAAAATTAATTTATAAAATTACAGATGAGGGAAAACATGAAAATTTTGATTGTGGAAGACGAAGTTTTTATTGCATATGCAGAGCAGGAAATTTTAGAGCTGGATGATCACGAAACAGAACTTTGTCATAATGGAAGGGAAGCGTTGGAATTGATTCTTAAGAATGATTATGATTTGATTCTGTTAGATATTATGCTTCCGGAAATGGATGGATTTGAAATTATGGAGAAAACATCCTTTCGTAATATTCCTGTTATCATGGTGACTGCAAAAAACGATATTCATGACCGGATGAAGGGTTATCGGTTAGGGGCAGTGGATTATATTGTCAAACCCTTTGAACTTCTGGAGCTGAAAACGAAAGTCGACGAGATATTAACCAGAGTTGGAAAAAGTACCCCGGTTCTCTTGTACGGAGATTTGGAACTGAATCTTGAGAATCAGATGATTCTAAAAAATAATGAAGTTGTGGGAGTCACACAAAAAGAATTTGAACTTGCCAAATATTTTATCCGAAATCAGGGAATTTTGTTGGACTGCGCTCATCTTATGTCCGTAGTATGGGGAGATGAAATAATCAGAGAAAACAGAGTGGTAGAAAATCATGTGCGTCAGCTGCAACAGAAACTGGGATGGCAGGAATGTCTGATTGCAGTTGGAGAGCAGGGATATAAATTACAGAAATTAACGCAAAACAGGGAGCAGATATGAAATTAAAAGAAAAATTTCGAAATAATCGTTTATGGGCCAAGGCATTCTGTATCGTGATAATAAGTTCTGTCTGTTTGATGACCATATTTGTTGTGATGTGGGAGAAAAAGACCATTCATTATGCCTTTGAAAAGGAAGAAAGGAAAGTATTAGAGAATCAGGCATATATTTCCAATGTACTGACCAATGTGGTTTCTTTTACAGCATTGAGTGAGGGAGTGGAGCAATTGTCTGAAGAACAATTGCAAAAAGCAGTGAAATCGGCTTTTTACTATAATATGGGTTCTCTATCGCTATATAAAGATGGCAGGGTAATCTGTGCCACAGAAGAAATAGATGTTCAGAGAGATTTGTTGTTGTTGCAACAGGATATAAAGGAGGGAAGCTGTTATGTTGATTATTCCCGGACAGATAACATCCGGTATGTGAAGGTCGTATCGGAGTTGATGTTGCAGGATGAAGTTTATCGTCTCATTACCACAACAGATATTTCAGAATTATACGAATATGAACAAAATATGATTCGCCATATGACG
The DNA here is from genome assembly GCA_944381595.1 of uncultured Roseburia sp. Taxonomy (GTDB): domain Bacteria; phylum Bacillota; class Clostridia; order Lachnospirales; family Lachnospiraceae; genus CAG-303. Next base: position 1,949 of record CALWLV010000145.1, on the reverse strand, counting down.
ATCAATTACATGATCAGCGGATTATGTATGGCGGCAGTCTTACTGATTGTCTTTTGGCATACGTTTAAGCCATTGAAGAAAATCAATGACCAGGTAACCAATATTGCATCGGGAAATTATAACAACCGGCTGGAAATTAAGGAGGGAAATGAACTGGGAGAATTATCTTCCAATATCAATCATTTGGCCAAAGCTGTGGGGGACTATGTCCATTATTTAAAAGAATCGGCAAACCAGCAAGACCGGTTTGTGCAAAATCTTTCCCATGAGATGAAAACTCCCCTGACATCCATTATTTGCTATGCGGAATTAATGCAGTTTGGAAAAAAATTATCCAGGGAGAAACGCAAATCCTATGCGGATATTTTGTTATTTGAAAGCAGTCGATTGAAAAATATCGCAGAAACATTAAAAGAATTTCTTTCCATTGGGCAGATATCCGAGGAACATAAAAGATGGGTGTGGATTCGGGATCATTTGAATAAAATCCTTGGAATTATGGAACCATTATTTGAGAAAAAAGAAATCCATCTGGTTACGGAGATAGAGGATTTTGGCATGGTGATGGATCCGGATCTGTTTGAGACCATGTTATACAATTATTTGGAGAACGCAATCAAAGCCTCTGAGACCGGCGGTACAATAGAATTGAGAGCCTATTCCGACAAGCAATGGAAAGTGATAGAAATTCAGGATCATGGAATCGGAGTCAAAGAAGAAGAACTGTTAAAAATCGAAGAGCCTTTTTATATGGTGGATAAGGCGCGAACCAGAAAGGCCGGAGGAGCCGGATTGGGAATGACTCTTTGTAAAAAAATTGTCCAGGCTCATCATGGAGTGGTAAACATTCAGAGTCAATGGACGAAGGGGACAACTATTACCTTGCAATTCCCGGATACGGAGGAGAAAGAACAAACATGAAGAAACAGTATATCAAGTCCATATTTTTTTCCATTATGATATTCCTGATTTTGCTTGTCGTAAGTACTGCGGGAATTATGTGGTATGTACTGCAATCCTTTGAAGAGAAAGGACAGAGCAAAAGGATGGTTTTTTCCACCGAAGAACAGAAGTTGGAAAAACCTCTGACCTTTTCCATTTATCCATGGAGCAAATATCAGCAGAAGAATGTCTCGGAGTTATCCCAGGAACAGCTGCAATTTGTAAGGGAGAAACAGCTGGCAGAATGTATGGTGGAATTAACCAATTATGATGGAGGAGTGATTACCGATTGTGAGAGTACCATCGAGATGTTATACCAACAGGTCAGATTGCTTCAGGTGGAAGAGGAAACTTACTATGTCTGGTATAAGATTCCAGCGGAAAGCGTCTATCTCTTTGCTATGGCAAATATGGATGGAGATTTGTTTTCCTACCATTATGTGACAGATTTGGATTGCGAGGATGATGGTACACTGGAATATTTAATTGAGCAGTGGAATATCAGTGAAGAGAATAAAAAGGGCGTGCAAATTTATGATGAAGAATATGAAGCAAGTGCATTTGAAAAAAATCGTATTCAATTTTTGAGGGGATTAGAAAATATTGTAAACAAATATTCTGTAAATTTGGGCATAAAGTTTCCACAGGTTATCTTCAGCAGCATCGATGCAGGAGATATCATAAATGAAAAGGGTGCTTATATTGTTCAGTCAATGAACAGTAGTGATGCGGAGTTTGTTTTCTCCATTTTTTTTGACAAACAAAAACGGAAAGTATGCGGTTATCAGATATGGAATTATGAAGTTGGGAAATAACATTTCTATGAAGTTTCTATGATTTCTTTTCCCTGGTTGTATAGTATACTGGAAAAGTAAGATTTTAAAAGAAGGAGGAGAGATGTTATGAAAAAGTCCATTTCCATCGTTTTGGTATTGGTAACCTTGTTATTTATCAGTGCTTCTGTCTCCGTACAGGCTTCTAATTACACGGATACCACTTATACATAC
>CALWLV010000144.1 GCA_944381595.1 uncultured Roseburia sp. | reverse complement strand
CTTCGGACGGAATACTCTTTTTGATTGATATAAATTCAGCTTTATCGTCAGCACATTGTTTTTCTAATTCTGTATTATTTGCAGCAATTTCTATAATAATATCATCATTTTTTATGTGCAATGCTTTATACTGTGGAATATCTTTTTCAGATTTGCAACTCATTTTGTCAAGGAAGGCGGATTTGAGATTTTGCAATTTTTTTATTTCTTTTTCCGTCTTGTCTATATGTTCCGTCAATTCTTTATGGCGAAAAATGTGTATTGGATTTAAATGTTTCTGCTCGGCTTTCATTTTCTTCAATTCGGTAATTTTATTATCTAACTGCTGGACAATTCCGTTATACCTTTGAACAGTAACATCAATAGTGGTGTTATACTGTTTGAGTTCTGTGGATATGTTTTCATTTTGCGTTATTTCATAACGGTTAAATATATATCTGTTCCGCAAATTCTCTAATGTATTTGCAAAATCCAAAACAGTTTTTTTCACCTTATCTACAACTATTGCCGATAGCTTTTTGATTTGTTTCTTTATTTCAAGCAACAAAGCGTTATCAGCTTTTATTTGCCTGTTCATTTCGCACCGTTCCGAAACACCGCCGCGCTGTTCTATGATATGCGCGGAAACACCCTCGTGAATAGTCGGCTGCTCGTCAATGCCGCACTCCTTGAAGCTGCGGCAGTCAACGCGTGCGTCAATGCTGTTCTGCTCCAGTGCCTTATTCGTGACTCCTTCCCATGCTTTGCGCCAACGTAAGACCTGTTCCTCGCTGTTCCACTCGGCGCATATGGGATTTTGCCTTCCGTATCGCGTACTTTTGGGATTTTTGCTTACCCTCTCATATCCCTGCTGTTCGGCTTCGGTGGGAGTCATATACAGCTTTTTCTTGTCTACCTTATACTGATACTGCTTTTCCCAGCCGTCAGCTTGTGCAGTCTTGAACTCGGCTGCTGTAAAGCCGCGTTCTTCATCACCGCGTTTGCATAAATACTCTTTCTGCGTCTTAGCCTGCCACTTGCCTTTATCATCAATCGGTCGCATAGTTAGCAGAATATGCGCATGAGGATTATGCCCGTCGGTGTCATGTATGCTGACGTCAGCACACATACCCTTATTGACGCACTGTTTGGATATAAAATCTTTAAGAATGGCTTTCCATTCATCAAGTCCGATTTCAACGGGTAAGGCAACAATCAGCTCCCGTGCAAGTCGGCTGTCCTTAGCTTTTTCGGCAGCTTCGACAGCGTTCCATAATTCTGTCCTATCCTGCCATTCTGGCGGAGCATTGGACGGCAAGAATATTTCGCTGTAAACACAACCGTGCTTGCGCGTATAGTCATGCATCATGCCGTCATAATCGTTGTAGATTTTCGAGCATGACGCATAAGCCGCAGCAGCTACTACGGAACGTCCAGTGCCGCGGCTTATCATCTTTGCTTCAAAATGGTAGATTGCTATTTTGAACACCTCCGTATGGTCTGCCATGCAGACACAAGTTTTTGTTTCTTTTTTCAAAAAGAAAATGAGCGGCAGCTCATGCTTGCTAAAAGCTGTCGGTGACAGGTTTTAGCAAACAGCCGAGAAAATGAGCGGTGCTCATTTTGCATTGGCAACAATGCTTTGCGGGAGTGGTCTCCAGCAATTCGGCTGTACCGATAATTACGCTTGCGTGATTGTCGGCGCTCCCGGCAAGGGCGCAACGTCTGCCGCTGAAAGCGAGCAGTACCACCACCTTTACGGTGGTGAGTAAGTGCGCCCTTAACAGGGAGAAGAAGGAGCTTCGCTCCTCGAAACCCCCTCAAAATAGGTACCCGTTTAAAAATCTGTCCTCATTCGGCTATGCAGAAACTCCTCCAGTTTTTCAAGTTCTACTGTTACTATCTGCGGAAAAACTTTTTCAAGAACCGCGCCTTCCTGAATTAATCTTCTCGTCCTCGCCTTACGTTCACGTACACGATTACGCGCTTCTGCTTCTTCAAGCCTGTGCTTTGCCTGTAATAATTTCTTCTCATCTTCCGTCATTGCTCATCACCTCCAACAAGCAATTCTTTTGCCGCCGAAAAATTCATAGCGGCGTTCATTGTTCGTATGTTTCTGTTGTTTATCTTCAGTGGCACACACCGTTCAAGCACTCTGTCATAGATACGCTTTCTTGAAATATCCGCAGGATTTTTCAGCTCGTCCAACGTCAGATTAGTCGTCACGATCAGCGGCCTTTTGCTCCTGTAACGGCTGTCAATAACGTTATAAACCTGTTCAAGCGCAAATTCCGATTGGCGTTCCATTCCCAAATCATCAATTATCAGCAACTCGTATTTATTAAGACTGTCTATAAATCCGTTTCTGTCCTCAGAAAACATATTTGTAAGACTGTTTAAAATCCTTGCAAAATTCGTCATAAGAACGGGAACGCCTGTGTCAATCAATGCATTAGCCACACAGCCCGCGAAAAACGTTTTTCCTGTTCCTGTGCCTCCCCATAGCAGTAAGCCCGTCGACATAGCCTTCATCTTGTCCCATTGCTCAACATATTTATGCGCTTTTTCCATTTCGGGATTATAGCCTTTGTCGTTCTCAAAGGTATAATCTCTTAAAGCCTTATCATGCAACCCGCTTGAACGCAGACGTGCTATATATTCCATACACTCACGCTTTTTGCTTTCTTCCTGTTCCTTTTTGTATTCAATACTTCTGCACCTGCACATCACCGGTACAGTCAATTGTTTAGATAGTATTTCAATTTTCATCTGTTTTGGCGTATTGCATTTGGAACAATAAATAAAACCGTCAGTTTTATTTATATATTCATTTTCTTTCAGCGGCTGTTCCTTGGGAATGCCATTTAATATTTTATCAATCCTTCTCATAAGCTTTCATCCTCTCCGCAATCATAGTTTCTTGTCTGCTGTTTGCTTTGTTGCTTGTTTCTGTCCTGCAATATCCAGCTTCGGATAGTAGCCGCGTGGTTCTGATATGTTTTACCCTTAGAAGACATGTACCTCGACAACCGTTCTATATACTCGTCACACTCCGGAAAATCAGTATGCAGCTTTTTATAATCCTCACCAGATAAAAACACGTTCAGAAAACTGCCATAGGCAGTGCGTTCTTCTTGTTCCCTCATTCTTATTATATTATTCTTATTTATATCATTCTTATTTCCGGGCATATTTCTGCCATCGGAATGAACAATTTTCTGCCCTTGATTTGATAAAAAACTGTCCTCGGCAAGACTGTTTTCTGTCCTCGGTACAGTCAGATTTTTGCCTTTGTAATCATGAGGGATTTTTACATATATCCGGCTCGCCTGTCCTATGCCTTGATGTACTCGCAAAATTAGTTTGTTGTCCTCCAACGCGGTAAGTGCTTTTTTTACTGTTGTACGGCTGCGGTCAATATCGGCGGCTATATCGTCAAGAGGGTAGTATACGAATATCCGTCCCTGACTGTCTGAGTAATCGGCGTTGACTATTGACAGCCGCGCTCTGTCAAGCAGCATGATATATACAAGCTTTGACGTTTCGCTTAACGGCACTGTAAGCAAAAATTTCGGATACATCATATACGGCAGCATAACTGTATGCGCTGTTATGTAGTCAGTCAACATCTTCAACCTCCTTTACAGTTTCTCTTATGCGATTTTCAAGTATCTGCAAGATTAAATCCTCTGCTGTATTCTTTGCATTCGGGTTCCCGAACGATGAAATGATAAAAGTGGTATTGCCGCACTTGCGCTTGTACGGTGCGCCAAGTGTAGCTGTCTGTAAAATATGTGGCATAAAAAATGCCTCCTTTCGCTGTAAACTTTAATATAAGTCTACACGAAAAGAGGCAAAAACTCATTGACTGCAAATTGAGCGTAAATTGACTAATTTGCCGATATTAAATTTTTAATGTTTACTCCGTATACCGCAGCCATATTTTTAAGCTCAGTCAGCTTCATTTGCAATACACATTGAAAACAAATCGCATTGTGCAAGGTGTATAATGAAAACACTTTGGACGGTAAATTATTAAATATATTATAATACTTATATGTGTCTTGGCTATGATGCAAGAAATATACTGCTTTGATTAAATTTCATTTTGTATGTTATGATTATCAGCCACCCAACTAATTGCAGTCTTTTGTAATTTTTCTAAAAGTTCAATATGTTTTTTATAATTAATATTGTTTAAACATCTTCGTTTTCCAGTTAATTTAATCACATTACTCGCTTTTTCTTCCATTCCGGTTTCTCGTTCAGTTCCAACAATAACCTGTCCTTCATCAGATAAAAATAGTTCTAACGATTTAAAAATAGACCCCAAATTTTCAGTGTCTTGACCCTGCTGATTAGGCGTATCAACTACATAAAAATTGAATGGGCTATATGCTCTCTCCAGATTATATAGATACAATGCAGATTGATACATATAAACCAATCGTGGAGTTTCACTACCCGTACGATTTATTACCTGCACGAAATCTCTTAGTTTTATAAATGTTTTTGGAACATTAATTGCGTCTGCCAATGTACGGCAATACCTTTCAATATCTTCTCGTATATCTTTGGAACGCTCCTTGGATTTCTTTTCGTTTATTTTTTCATCAGTTATTGCAATTTTAGAAACACATGAATTTATTTCACCTTGAAGTACATCCAACTGTCTCTTACAAGATTCATATATTTCAAATTGACCTTTACTTTTATAAAAAGAAGAGTAGGATAGTAGCTCTTGAGTGTTTTGAACTTTTTGTTCAATAGACTGAATCTCTACAGAAACATCGTTATACTTGTTCTTAAGTTCTTCCAATTCTTTTGTGGCAACAGATATACTGCTTTTCAGCTCTGCAATAAGATTTTCACAATGGGCATAATCCGAGGTTATATTTAATTGCTCATTTATTCCGTTTGAATAAATAGTACCACAAAATGGACAAATCAGCTCATCTTCTTGAGTCATTGCATACTCAATATCTTTTTTTGTCTCTATTAGGTTGTGTTCAACAATGTGTAGTTTATGCTGATTGATATATATATCATTTTCCAAAACTGTCATCTCTGCGTTATAAGAAAATTGTAATTTCCTTAATTCTTCCGCTTTAGCAAGTAGAAGCTCAATATCTGTTGTAACATCTTCAACAGATTCTATATCTTCTATTCGTGTAAGTGTAGATGTAATACGGGAAACAAAGTTTTGATTATAGTTCAATTCTTTTTTCTTATCATCTCTTTCAAGTATATGTTCTGCTTTTTGTGCTTGAAGTGCATAGTAGGAATCATCAAGGTATCCACACACATATTTATTTGTATTTGCTTTCCAATCTTTAATATAAGCAACATTCTTAAAAGAATCAGCTATCTTGCTCCACCCTTCGTCTTGGTCAATATATTGAAATCTAAAAAGCAATGGTGGTGTTATATTGAATTGTTTTCCGTCTTTAGATATGCAAGGCATCTTAATTTCTAAAATATCCATTAAGCAATTGCTGTATTCATGAAAAGCATTTGTTTCAATGATGCAAGAAAAATCATTGTTTATATTTTCAAAAATTTGAAACTTTTTATCTTGGCGAACAATACAGAATTGTCTTTCTCCATATTTAAAGAACAATAAATAGGTAGAAACTAATTTTTTCCAATCCGCCTCAACCCTTTTGCATTCACATCCCAAAGTAGTAAATATGCTTTTGATAATAGAAGACTTTCCAGTTTTATTTCCGCCCAAAATAATATTAAGTCCTTTTTCAAAAGGAACCTCTAACGAACGAGACTCACTTTGACTGATGACTATCAGTTTTCTTATCATTAGCCTTTTCATTGTCTTTTTCCTCCTGTTGCTTTCGCAAATTTCTGATTAAAATTTTGTAATTTTGCTCCTGTTTAATTGTTTCAACTAAATTTTTGCTCATAATATAACACCTCAATTAAAGATTTATCAAGAGAATCCGACAGAAGATTATGCTTTTGCAATTCTTGAATGCATAATCTTTTCAATTCGCCACTAAACTCATTTGCCTTAAATGATTCACAATATGTAGAAATTGTTTTTCGCAGAATAATTACAATTTCTTGATATCTAACATCTTTTACATCAAGCCATTTTGCATCGTGGAGTGTTTTAGCTGCTTCTATACGACAAATATCATTGTCTGATAATGCTTGTGTAATTAAGTAATCGTGAAATGCATTGTAATTTCCGCTATTTTTTATATTACCATCAATTTTCTTGCCTATTTGAGCGACATCGATACCCTTTTTCTCAACTAAGCTTTTCTTACTAATAGGTACTTTAATTTTCTCTTTACTCTTTTTTCTTACATCATTTAGCAATTGTTGAAGAATAAGATTAGCTGTATTTGTTGGAATATTCTTATCAGCTAAGTGACTGAAAAATTCTCCCTTAGTTTGATTTTCATATGCCGCTAATTGCAAATCAGATTTATGAACAAAAGTATTTTGTATAAACGCATCAAATACAGAATCAAAATTGCTTGGCATATCATTGGTAAATTCATCTTTTAATCTGTTTTTGATTTTTTGATATAGTACACTGTTTTCTTCTTGCAACTTTTTGCCGTCTTCAATAACTGCCTGCCATAACAAAACTTCTTTATCAAAATCATTATTTGACACAAAATGACAATGTGAGCATTCTGCACCAAATACCAAATAGTTATAAAAAATAAAACCTAAAAAGGACTTCTTATATCCACCACTTTTTTTCTTTTCCCGTTTAGACATTTCTGCAATAGTCCAGTCAGAGGAATCTTCTTTGGTCTTTACTTGAAAAAACTGATACTGTTGATTATCGGGAGAAAATTCTGCCATATCATCGTGAAACTCGCAAAAGACAATACACTCCGCATCCTCTTGAAGTTTACTTATTATATGGCATACAATCCAGTGAACTTGATACTCGAATCTATTATACGAGTCGGAACCTGCTTGTTCGCGCTGTTCAACAGTAAGTACTTTGCTCATGATTCAAGGCTCCTTTCTTTTTTATCCCATTTGGTAATAAAGTTCCATACTTTTTGCCATTCATCTTCATTCACTATCGCCTCAAAAACAGGCTCAAGGAAAGTCTGTATCTCATCAATTACAACAGAAAATTCAAGTGTATCATCCTTGATATTCTTCAAGAAATACTTCCACCGTTTCTGCATATCTATATCATCTGCAAGGGATATAACTCGCTTGAAGCTATCCTTATCATAGGGCGTTCCGCGCCGCCGCAAGGTTTCAAAAATTGCCTTCTGTAATCGTGCTACATTAAAATCAAAAGTCCTTGCCAGATAATAGATGTCATGAAAATCTTTCATTCGGCTGGTCAGCTCAAAGCGTTGCAGAATAGTGTCGAACTTTTCCGCAATGGTGCTTTCCAGAGAGTAGGTTTTGATAAAAGGTGCCTCAAAATCTGGGAGCTGTGTATTGATTTTGCGTTGTTCTGCCTTTGGTACAATAACATCTCCAACACCTATATCCACATTAAAAGGCACTCGTATATTTTTTATCTGTCCTATAATCTGAGTACTGACGCCATGATACTTTCTTTGCGGAGAAATCTCCTCAAATCCTTTTGCAGTCATATTGATATAGTTGTTGCCCGTGGGAGTGTCAATAATTTTGCAAATTAAACCCTTAACATCGTCTATGGAATTAGAGTATCCACGGAGCAGAAAATCAACGTCAATAGTGGCTCTGCTTTCAAAATTTGTAATGGTATAGATAAATAAGCCGCCTTTTAAAACCAGAAAATTATCATATCCTGATTTTGAAAGTTTTCGCAAAAATTCCTCCTGCATAAACAGCTGTAAGCACTGTTGATAACTAATACCGGATGCTTTTGCTTTATTTTTAAGCTTTGCAAGAACGGATGCTGCTATATCTGCCATTATAACCACACTCCAATCAAATCTTTGACGCGTTTTTGAACTCGCAATTCTTTTGCATAACGCATAAGGTTGGGAATATTTTTTTGAGGATCCTTTACATAACCTTGAATGGATTTATTAAAAATTTCCCTATCCATTTTATTCATGTTTTTAAGAACATCGCACATTGTGCGATCGCGGTCATAAATACGAACCGGAGTAAAATCTATTTCACCTTTTGTTTCACCTATGAGTAACAAATCGGATTCGATTCGATAAGCCCTGACAAACGGATAGTCTATTTTCGTGCGCTGTCTTGATGCATTTTTGTCTATTGCTATATGCCATTCGGCAGGGTTCCTGTCACTATAGCTGTAATAGAACAATGCTGTTTCCATGCAGAGGATTGCGTCTGGGAATAGTTTGTTTATAATAACAACTTCTTTGCAATCATTATCTTCAATCCAATGGTAGTAACCTCTTTTTACCTTTTCAATCATGCCTTTTTTTAGCATTTGCTGAATATCTCTGTAGTACAGTTTTTCCAAATTCAATTGAGCTGTCGTCATAATATAATCATACTTTGTGAATATCTGTTTAAGATATTCTGTATTTAGTTTAATCATAGTCACACCTCTGTATTAAATCACACCTTGATTTTTAAATTGTGGTGTGATTTAATGCATTATATCAAATATCTGTTATACTGTCAATAACTTTATAAACTTTTGTGTTACTAATTTGCTGATATTAAATTTTTAATGTTTACTCCGTATACCGCAGCCATATTTTTAAGCTCAGTCAGCTTCATTTGCAATAGCTCCGGCTCGTTTGCCCATAAATCGGTATATATCCTTAGTGCAGTTTTAAAATACATTACGGCAGTGTCTTTATCACGCATTTGTGTATAGATACAGCCTATATCCCACGCCAGATTGGCGTAGTCGCTGCTGTTTTCCGAATTGTATTCCTTAACCGCGTTCGCACAGCGTTTTAACGCCTGTATTGCTTTTCTCGGTTCTCCCATACTGGCAGCTAAATTAGCGTAGTTGCAAACCTGAATAACCGCGTCATTAGTAAAATCAATACCGCTGTCAACAAGCGTTTGATACGCAAGCTCCATATAATATTTAGCTTTATCAAGCTGATTTTCAGTGTGATACAAACCGCCGATATTACCGTAAATATTCGCCGCTAAATGCGGATTGACCGTCGCTATTTCCTCACATAGCTTGACCGCCCGCTGCTCATATTGCAAAGCCTTTTTATGATTTTTATTGCATATATGTTCGTACGCAGCTTTATAATCAAGCAGTATAGCCTTGTCCTCGTTCGTATCAACAAGCGATTGCAATTCTGATATAATTAGCTCCATTCCCGAACGGTAAGCATATTTCTCCATATATGCAAACACATCTTTAAGAAACAGCTTATACCGCTCTGTATCGTCATTATTCGCAATATCTATTGTGTTCTCAGCTATTTTAAACAAGAGCGTGTGATACGGTAAATCTAAACCGTGATATAGGCACAGTATCCTTACGGCTTCAATTAAGTTTATACAGCTTGATATGCCCGGTTTTGTATCGTCTATGGCAATTTCCTGTATAAGTGGATGGAGCGTGATTTTTCTGTAATCGTTTTCTTGTATAAAGCCGTATTCTATAAGCTCATTTATAGTGTTAAGATTATTCAATCCTATCCATTTCGCCAACATTCTCGGATTTATTCCATCATACGGTATCAGCGTCATACAGCGCATAATTTTGACAGCTTTATCCGATAACCCTATCAAGGACAACAGCTTATGGATATGCTCATAATAGGTCGCTTTTGAGCTTGTACCATCCTTTACGATGTTGATTTTATCATCTGTGTGAAGTACGCTCTTTGTGCTTTGAAGCTCCGTTAACAGTCTGCATGGCTCCAAGATCCCAGAAGTCAATAAGCGTGCTGCAAGTTCTACCGACAACGTATGGTAGTGCAATTCATTGATAATGTTTTCAACCACATTAGTATTACTTCGTGTATCTGCATAGAAATATTCTGATAACGTTAAAAGGCTTTCAAGCGGCATTTCTTTTAGCTCAAAGTATGTATAATCCTTAAAACGACTTCGCGTGGTAAACAATATTTTGCATCGATATTTCATTATCACGTCAAATAATTCATCGTCTGATGCGGTGATATTAAAATTGTCGATAATTATTAAGGTGTCTTCTTTTAAGCTCCTCAAAAAGCGGTTATGCTTTTTTAAGAGAATATTCTTGCCGTCCGTAAGGCTATCATCGGCGAAATCACAGTCTGTAATCATTTGCTTTAAACTGCCGCCATAGCTGAAATACAGAATGTTCGTGTATTCCTTTTTGTATTTTTGAGCATACATTTTAACAAACTCACTTTTACCTATACCGGCAATGCCCTGAATAAAGATCTTGTTTTCATCTTCTAACATGGTATGCAGTTTTTCAAGCTCGTTATCGCGGCCGCAGAAATGCTTACAGGGTTTGGGGACAAGACTGTATATGTAATCCTTTGTCTGAGGAGAAAGCGCTCCGGAAGCGATCAGCTTCTTTGTGTTAGCATCTCTTTTTATGAATTTCCTTTCCATTCCAAAAAAGACAAGCTTACTAATGAAGTTTGATATATCAGCATCATCTTTGTATGGATAATTGTCTGCAAGCTCTTGCTTTTTTGTTTCAGATACAGTTGTATCACTCATCAGCAGATCATACAGTTCCGTAACAGCCATATCTTTATCATAAAACAAAGGCAATATATTTTCTTCAATATCAATAGCCATAGCTTCAAGATTGCCAAGCGCAGAATAATACGCTGTGATTTTAGGGCTTAGTTTTGCAGTACCATTCAGCCAACGGCATACAAGTCCGTTGTCAAAATCGAAATCTTTGGCTTCATCGCTTTCCATAAAATCTTTAAAAAGCTCATACATAAAATCAATTTGGTTTATATTTTTGCTCTCACCGATAAAGTCCATAAGAATCTTTGCGGTAGAACAGAAATCACATATCTTCACGATCCACACCTCCGATTTTGTCAATTTACGGTCAAATTCCACTCAATGTAAAATATCATGATTTATATTATACTACCAGTATAACACAAATCGTTATAAAAATATATAGAAATGAGAACAGCAATTATTAATATTTTGTAAAATAATTCGACATTTTCTATTGCATTTTATCTCATCTTGCGGTAAAATAGTAATATACAAAATATCTTGAATTGCTGTTTCGGAAAGGAATAAAAAATGAAACAGAAACAGCAGTATAATAAAATAACGGCTCTTTATTGCAGACTGAGCAGAGATGATGAATTTAACGGCGACAGCGTGAGCATACAGACACAAAAGGCAATGCTAAAACATTACGCAGATGAAAACGGTTTCGGTAACTGCCAATACTTCATAGACGACGGATACTCAGGCACTAACTACAACCGTCCCGATTTTCAGCGGCT
>CALWLV010000143.1 GCA_944381595.1 uncultured Roseburia sp. | reverse complement strand
CATCATCCACTGTGCGTTCAGCCAAAATAATGTGGTGATCACTGGCCCGGAGGGCTTTACCTCTATTGGACGTCCACTGTATTACGAGGGACAACGACAATAAAGACAATAGCGCTAAAAAATCTTGACTTTTGGCATTGCAAATGATATATTCTAGATAGTATTTTTGTAACTTGATAAAAGGGGGGCGTTATATGCCGTATCCTGGAAGTATGGATCCCTTTGGCTGGGGCGATTTTGACCGTGAATCCACGAACGAGTCTGATGGTATGCATTTTTGGGGAAGCGATAATGGGGACGGAACTACTACATGGTATGATGACCAGGGCAATTGCGACTCCATTTCTCGGACACCTAGTGATGATGACAGGTGGTAACTACAGTACATCATTGTAAAGGAGCCATTATTATGTATGAATTTGAATGTTTGACTAATGTCGAGAAAGCACCTGTCATGGAGATGGAAGATTGCCGTCCATTTTCGGGTGCATGTTATCCCGAAGTTGAAGGGTGCTGTGGCCCTGAATGTTCTCCTATGTAAAAATTGAATTATTAATTATTAGGTCGGCACACTGCCAAGAATATTAATTTGGCAGTGTGCTATTTTTGTAATATTTGGAGGAGGTGTAGAACCACCATGTTTTATGTTTTGAGTAAGAATGTATATTTGGTGAAAGGAAATACAAGAGGATGTATCTATGACTTTAATTCTTCTAAACTATATAGCCTAAATAAGGAATTGTCAGATAAAGTTGATTTGGCGAATCAGAAAGGTATTTGCGTTGATTTACTTGATGCAGACCTACAAAGTATCTTTAATGAATTAGTTAGTAATGGAATTCTTACACTATCGGAAACAGCGGTTACTAGACACATTGAAGAAATTAAATTACCTGATATGAAGTTTACCTTTGCTTGGATTGAAGTTACTAATCAGTGTAATTTAAGATGTCGCCATTGCTATAACGAGTCCGATATTCGATGTAATGATTTTATGACTTTAGATAACTATAAAATAGTAATTGATAATCTTTTAAGTTTAGGAGTCAAAAAAGTACAACTTATTGGCGGAGAACCTTTTTTTGACAAGCCATTGCTAAAAGATATGCTTGATTACACTGTTGGAAAATTTCCCCTAATTGAGATATTTACTAATGGAACATTGATGAGTACAGAATGGTTCAAATACCTCTCTAAAAATGATATTCACGTCGCATTATCAGTATATTCTTATGATGAAAATATGCACGATGCAGTTACTGGATGTAAGGGTTCATTTGCAAAAACCAATAATACTATAAAGGAACTCAAACGATTAGGAATTACTTACAGAGTATGCAATGTTTTAATGAAAGATATAGATCTAGGGAATAGATCAACTAATTTATACGAATTGAGTCCTGATAAAGATGTTGTTAGAATGTCTGGCCGTGCAAGTTTCTCTTTGCTGTCTGAAGAATTAATTCGTAAAAAACTTATAACTAAAAAGTCGTTTCAAGCCCCTATCAGTAGGTACTTTGCAGCTCGACTACTATCAGGGCACAATTGTTTCAATAATCGCCTGTATATTACGGCCAATATGGATGTGTTTCCGTGTGTAATGGAACGGCGCATGAAGCATTGTAGAATAGACAAGAATCATGGAATTAATTTAGATGAAAATATACGCCTGCTAAACAAAGATAAAGTAGATGAATGTTGCCTGTGTGAATTTCGGTATGCATGTTTTGATTGTCGCCCGAATTCGTTAAGCGGAAATCTATTAGAAAAACCTTGGTATTGTACCTACGATCCGTTATCGGGAGAGTGGGAAAATGAGGACGAATTTGTAGCAAAACTTAGAGAAAAGTGGGAAAAATAACTTTCTGTTTTGCAGGTTGGCCTGTACGGCACAGTATATCAAATACCAGATTGCCCGGCAAGGCTTCGAGCAATCTTCTCGTCTGGTAAAACACGGTTGGATTGCCGAACGTGCCGCTTGGTTTATCGATACAGGCACTTACTTGTTCGGTATGAGCGCAGGGCGGATACTCACCTGGTCCTGCAACCCCTTGCTACCGTTTTCGTTGCTTCTCGGTTTTATTAGGTACTCTCTAACGCTGAGTGAAATACTATGAGCAATTTGTATCTTTGATATGCGTGAGGTATAGAATGAAGGATCAAGAAAAATACTACGATGCAATAGGAACTATTGATTTGACTGATGAGGATGCAGTTAAAAATGCGCTTGAAAAAGCGGGACTATATTCCAAATTATCATCATTTCCACTGGCATCCTTGCAATTTGAATTAACGTCACACTGCAATGCTGCTTGCAAACATTGTTATAATAATTCTGGTATATACAACAATGTTCCCGATGCTATGACTCCACAAAAATGGATCTCTTTTGCGCACTATCTTGTGGAGAAAGGAGGTGTATTTGAGTGTTTACTGTCTGGAGGTGAACCATTACTGTTGGGAGAATCCTTGTTTGAACTCATGGACATTCTTCACGATGACGGAACCTGCTTTTTATTGCAGACTAATGGCTATTTACTTACAAGGCAGGTCGCGGAAAAACTAAAAAAATACCGGTATCATTGGGTTCAAATATCCATTGATGGAACAACAGCTGAGTATCATGATTTTTTCCGGCAGAAACATGGTAGCTGGGAGAAGGCTGTAAAGGGCGCGATTGCGGTTTCAGAGAATAGAATACCCCTCAAAATCGCACACTGTGTTACACCATATAATTTGAATGATATAGATGACATGTGCAGTTTCGCCTATTCTTTGGGAGCTTTAGCTATAACAGTGGGTGAAGTGTGCCTAAGTGGAAGAGTTGCGCAGAATCAGGATTTATTGTTGTCTGGTGAACAGAGAGCTATGCTTTACCAAAAGGTTAAGGAAAATGCTACAAAATATGAAGGTCGCATGAAAATAAAAACGTCTAATAGTGTTCGGAGTGGCTTAGAGCGGCAGCGCGAGAAACCATATACAGCAGCCTTAATTAGGCCGAATGGCGATATACGCATTGATGGTATGGCTCCATTTATTATAGGTAATATACTTATAGATGATTTTGCCGAAGTGTGGGCGAAGAAAATTAATCTGTGTTGGAATGATCCAAAAGTGACCGATTTTATCCGGGAATTCGACACAAATGATAGAAACTACTCGACTATTAATTTTGTTGCCGATGATACATACATATGATACCTTGGTGTGGAGAGGGTAAGTGTGCATGTGTTTTAGGCTCTGTGATACGTTACCACGAACGAAATTGCCGTCAATAATTCCAATGGCCGTCTCACCTCTTAAAGTGCTCTGCACTTGCGTAACCAGCTATATGCAAAATGAGTCCCACAGGGATTTTACTTGTGGGACTTATATAACTGTCAAACCAGGCATGGATTACCGAAATGGGACTGATGTGTAAAAATATCTCTATAATAGTGATAGCGTCGTAGAATATCGAGGGCTGGAAGATACTATACGAGACCGGATAGACTGTTATGGAGAAAAATCCACAGACTATCCGCCTGCTCCTTTGGCGGTTACAGAATCCTTATCGACCCCATTAAGTACCCTGATTCAATGCTTATACGCTACTTGGACAAGATGCGTCCCACAATAGAGAAAGAATCGCTTGGGAGAATGCGCTTGGGGGTGTATCGTTCATTATATGATACCAAAATCACCTGTTGATGTAGCACACCCGCACTGTCCATGTAGTCATCCATTTCTTCTGTGGCTGGTTGTTGTAAATCGTATATTTTCAAATAGCCTTCTCCATTACAGATGAACACCCCTACTTCTCCAGGCTGCAAAGTATCCCTTTTTTCCACCCAAACAATCTGACCGTCATGATAGACCGGTTCCATGCTGTCTCCATTGACTCGAACCCCAAAGTCCGCATTACTGGGAACAGCGCTTTGGGGGAAGCGAATCATCTCAAACCCGCCTTCATCCAAGAATTCACCAACTCCAGCCGAAACAGCCAGTGTGCTGATTGGCATTTCAATGTAAGTTTCTGTATATCGCTCCGGAGCAGGCCGATAGCGGCCAGAAGCAATGAGATCCATCTTGTACTCATCCAGCTTTCGCAGCCCCGTATCGTTCAAAAGTACAGGCTCCATGCCAACCATGCAGTCTTCAATCCCAAGTATGCGGCAGAGCGCAATAAACTGGTATGCATTGGGCACCGTAAGTCCTTTTTCCCATTTGTTTAACCCCTGGATTTGGATCTCCACACCATGGTTTTGCAGCAACTCACGCAGTGCCTCCAGGGTAAGGCCACGTCGCTTTCGTTCCATGGAAAGTCTTTGTCCAATGATATTACCCGCGCGTTCCTCGGCAGCATTCCAAACCGCATTGGGGCGGAAAGAAACGATTTTAGCTGGGCCTGTACCCCGGCTTTTTTTCTCACTTGGCATGATAATCCCTCCGTCCTTTAGATAAAAATATTATAGATTCCATTGTTAAGCAAGTCAATGTATTTATCCTATAAAGATAAAATATACATTGACATATCCTTTTAAGATAATTATAATAGTTTACATCCGGAGGGAGGGGACGACGTGCCATACCTATCAAAAAGAGAAATAGAAGCTATTGCCACACGGGTGATAAATGCTTATCAGAGAATGGTTGGAACTACGGGTCCTATGAGCCAACGGGTTTGCCCAGAGCTTTTGATTCAGGATCTTCTTGGCCTTGATATTACATATCGGACATTGTCCATTGATGGTTCTATTCTTGGCATGACCGCTTTTGATCAGGTAGGAGTCAGGGTTTATGAAAACAAGAATCCGACCCATTTTTTCCTGGACGGCAAGACGGTTCTGATCGAATCCGCTCTAACAGAGCCAGATGCAAATCCCGGACGGCTGCATTTTACCCTTGTCCATGAGGCCAGTCATCAGATTCTCAAAATGCTTTTTCCAAAAGAATATGCCTCAGGTATAAACCATCGACATGTCTATTGCTGCACAGATTCCTCCATACGGTATGGCGGGAGACAAGTGGACTGGGAAGAATGGCGTGTTAATATGCTGACAGCTGCCATTTTAATGCCGCTGGATCTATTGGTGAAACAGATGAAAGCAGTGGGATTGTACTCCAAAATCCGTATGTTAAACCGTGTATTTGCGCCCAAAGAGTATCAGGCATTTGCAACAGTGGCAGAAAACCTGGGGGTATCCAAAGCTGCCCTCTCCATCCGACTAAAGCAGCTTGGACTTTTGACACGGAATGATTTGAAAGATCCGTATGCTCTTGTCCGTATTGAGC
>CALWLV010000142.1 GCA_944381595.1 uncultured Roseburia sp. | reverse complement strand
AAAAATCCCTCATTCTCCAGAAACGGAAAAGAGGGATTTTGACCATCGTTGTTAAAATATTTCAACCAAAATTGCAAGTACAAAAAACAATGCTGCTAAAATTTTCGTATACTTAACAAGTTTGCCTTCCATGGAACGTCCTTTATTCTTACCCCAGTAAGTTTCAGCCATGCCATTGATAGTACCTGATAATCCTGCTGATTTACCTTCCTGCATCAAAACTAAAACGGTCAATGCAATTGACACAATGATAAATACGATTGTTAAAAAGATATGCATTATGACACCTCCTCTGTCTACGTAGTCCACATAAAATTTAATATAACATACATTTCTGTGAAATGCAAGAACTTTTTGGAACTTTTCCTATTCCTGCTAATGCAGTACAAATTTGGTGTCTACATTCGCATTTAATATATTCTGCAATGCTTCTCTGTTAAAGGTCTCACTGGTTTTATTTCTCACACCGTGCAGGGCTGCCTGCTCATCTGTATAAGACTCAAAGGGAATCACACCTTCCACTTTCACTTCATTTCCGGTTCCATCTGAGGTATAATGTGTGACCACCGGAATCAAACCGGTATTGGATTCATCTATCACAGTCTGTCCATCCTGCACTTTGATGCTTACCTTGGCCATTCCGCCTAACATTGCATCAACAGATGAATCGGAAGAAACAAAATTTCCAAGGGAATAGTAGCATAATGCCCTGTTTCCATTATCCGCTGTCACCCATTCTACCTTTTGCAAATAATTAGGTCTGTTGCCGATAATCAAGTCCGCACCGGCCTCTGTCAGCTGTTTGGCAAAACGTTCCTGTGTTGCTGTAATTTCATGGGTATCTTCCAGTCCCCAACTTGCAAACACAATGATAAAATCAGACACTTCATTGGCCTGGGCAAGCTGAGCCTTTGTCTGTTCGGAAAGCGTATCCAAATTTGCCGAACCATCTGCATAATCACCAAAGAAATCTATCTTATAAGCCTCTTCATTGCTGATTGCAGTGGTTACAATCGCTGTATAATCAAATAATGCAATCTTAAGCCCATTCTGCTCTACAAGAACATAATCGGATTCCTCCGGACTTCCATGAATTCCAAGCACATTCACTTCAGGTGCTCTGAGTTTCCAAATATCAAGACTGGTATTGATTGCCGCACTACCCATATTATTGACTCGTACATTAGCCATGGCGACTGCATCAATTCCTGCTGCTGCCACTGCATCGCATAGTTCCTCCGGGGAATTAAAATTCGGATACCCGGATACGCCAAGGCTATTTCCTCCGATTACAGACCCCTGGCACAAAACAGAAATATCTGCCGCCTGTATCTGTTCTCCAACTCCCTGAAATAGATACTGGTAATTCAGCGTGCCATCCTCCTGTCTGCCGGAGTTTATGACACTGTCATTCATGTAAGTTTGACCAAGGGCAAGAAAAGTCAGTTCATAAGAAGGTTCCTCTGCCTGTTCTTCCTTCGCTACATTGGTATCTTTCTCCCCATTCTCTAACCTTTTTTCGTCTCTGATACGCTGATAATTATCAATGATGATAATACACAACAATGTCAGTACAATCATAATTGCCGTTTTTTTTAAGGTTTTCAAATATAAGCCCTCCAATAGTAGTACAGGACATCACATCAAATGTCATGTCCTGTGATATAGATTTTTATTTCACCAACAAAGATTTTCCTGTCATTTCTTCCGGCTGCTTCATCTCCATTAACTCAATTAAGGTTGGAACAATATCTGCCAGACAACCTCCCTCTCTTAATTTATAAGAAGGATCTGCATTTACCAGAATAAATGGTACCTGGTTTGTAGTATGTGCAGTAAAACTTTCCTTTGTTTCATAATCAATGAGCTGTTCTGCATTTCCATGGTCTGCACAGATAAAGAGAATTCCATCGGTCTCCTTAATGGCTTCCACTGCCTTTCCAACACATTCATCCACTGCTTCTACCGCTTTCACCGCTGCATCTTCAATACCGGTATGGCCGACCATATCCGGATTTGCAAAATTAATAATGATTACATCATAACGATCCGAACGAATGGCATCTGTCAGCTTGTCACATACTTCGTAAGCACTCATCTCCGGCTTTAAGTCGTAAGTTGCAACTTTTGGGGATTTTACAAGGATTCTGTCTTCTCCCGGATTTGGTTCTTCTACGCCGCCATTAAAGAAAAATGTCACATGAGCGTATTTCTCTGTCTCTGCAATTCTTGCCTGTGTCATATTGTGAGCAGCAAGGAATTCACCAAATGTATTATGAATGGATACCTTCTTAAATGCAATTTCCTTATTTGGGATTGTTACATCATATTCTGTAAAGCATACAAATGTGGTATCCAGTCTCTTTGCTCTTGCAAAACCATCGAATTCATCTGCACAGAATGCTCTGGTAATTTCTCTTGCACGATCCGGACGGAAGTTGAAAAATACCACGGAATCCTTATCCTGAACAGTTGCAATTGGTGCGCCATCTTTTACAATAACGGTTGGTTTTACAAATTCATCGGTAACTTCAGCAGCATAGGAATCTTCGATTGCCTTTACCGGACATTCTGCCTGTACTCCTTTGCCTTCTGTAATCGCAAGATATGCCTGTTCTACTCTGTCCCATCTGTTATCTCTGTCCATTGCATAATAACGTCCTGTTACAGATGCCACTTCACCAACACCTAATTCCTTCATCTTATCGCAAAGTTCCTTCATAAATTCTTTGCCTGATGTCGGAGCGGTATCTCTTCCATCTAAGAATGCATGCACATATACTTTCTCAAGTCCTTCTCTCTTTGCCATCTCAAGCAATCCAAATAAATGAGTGAGGTGACTGTGTACACCACCATCTGATAAAAGGCCAAAGGTATGTAAGGCACTGCCATTCTTCTTACAGTTATTCATGGCATCCAGCAATGCTTCATTCTTGAAGAAATCTCCATCCTGAATTTCTTTGGTAATTCTGGTAAGTTCCTGGTATACAATTCTTCCGGCACCCATATTCAGATGACCTACTTCTGAGTTTCCCATCTGACCATCCGGAAGACCTACTGCCATTCCACTGGCATTTCCCTTCACGAAAGGATATTCCGCCATTAATTGATCCATAACCGGAGTATTGGCAATGGCCACCGCATTTCCTTCCTTTTTATCATTTAATCCATATCCGTCTAAAATCATCAGTACAACTGGTTTTTTTCTCATTTTGATTATCTCCTTTTTCTACATAATTTTATGCATACTATAAATATATCATTTTTATCCCTAAAATACAATTCTTTTTTCACTTTTACTTTCTTTTTACAGGAAATATGCATATCTTTTACGAATCACTTTTATTCTTATGATACAGGCAGGAGGTTATAAGATGAAGCGATTCGAAATCAGACTGATTGCTGAAGATGAAATCAAAGAACTGATTGCAGTGGCAAATAATCTTGCCGAAATTCAGAAATTACTAAAGAATCGATACCATTTGGAAAAATACCATGCAATAACCATAAAGATGCAATAAGGGACTGTATATACAGCCCCTTATTATCATCTGTCATCGTCCATATACGGACTTTTCTGTTATCACCATTTCTACCGGAATATCAAATTCCCCCGGCTGAATTTCATCATACATTTGAAACTCAAATGCTATGGCAATGCGTTTTAAAAAAACTTTTCCATGCAAATATCTGTCATAAAATCCTTTTCCATAGCCAATCCGGTTCCCATGAGAATCAAAAGCAACACCGGGTTGAATCATAATGGCAGGAGAAGTATTTTCTGCTTTTTTACAGGATAATTTCGGTTGGGGAATTCCCTTATATCCTTCTTCTATATCATCAAGACTTTCAATATAATAAAAATCCATGTGGACATGGTCTTTGTGAACTCTTGGCAATGCCACCATCCGCTTTTCTTCCAGACACTTCCGGATAAATGTCCAGGTGTCTACTTCATTCTGATAAGAAGCATAGACATACAAAGCCGGTTTTACCGGGCATTCCGATTCCCAAACTTCCATATAATCCTGCAACCGTTGAAAGATGACTCTGCTTGCCTCCTCCACCCATTGGGTTGACAGCTTCTTTCTTTTTTGGTATACATCCTGTCTGATTTTATGTTTATCCAAACTACTTTTCCCCTTTATCCGCTTTCCTCTTTAAATCCACAATGGTCCCGTCGGGATTTTGAATCTGTACATTATTTAACATTCCTCTTAAATTTTCATGGACTGCCTGTATATATTCTTTTCGAAGTCTTGCCTGCTCCATGGCTTCTTCATTGGTCAGTCCTTCCTGTTTGGATTTTCGATATAATTCATTGATTCTTGCAATCGTTGCCTCTGTAACGCCCATTGTATTCTCCTTCTTATGAAATAAACTTTATAACATCAAAATCTTCTTTCTTATTTGCAGGGAATAATGTTCCTTTCTGCTCCCCGTTTAAAATTTCTTCAATGATGGATACCTGATCACTGTTTGCGATGACCATGTCTGCACCGGAATATGTAGCAATCTTTGCTGCCACCAGTTTTGTGGCCATACCTCCGGTTCCCACATCGCTGCTGGTAGATTTTTTTCCCATCATCATCAGATTATCATCAATATTTTCTACCACACTGATAAACTTCGCGTCCGGATTTTTATTTGGGTCGTCAGTATAAAGCCCGTCAATATCCGAAAGTAAAATTAATAAATCTGCTCCAATCAGGGAAGATACAATGGCCGAGAGGCTGTCATTGTCACCAAATTCTATTTCATAAGTTGCAATGGTATCATTTTCGTTTACAATTGGAATGACTCCCAGCTTAAACAATTCATGAAACGTATTTATGGCATTTGGACGGCTGATCTGATTGATCATGGTAAACTTCGTCAAAAGAATCTGCGCTATATTTTGATTGTATTCACTGAATAATTTCTGATATATCATCATCAGTCTTGACTGACCAATGGCTGCACATGCCTGTTTCTCCGGCAAAGTCAGCTTTCCGGTTGGCAGTCCTACTCTCTTTCTTCCCACAGAGACAGCACCGGAGGATACCAATACCACATCTTTTCCCATATTTCTCAGATTTGTCAGAACCCTCACAAGCTTTTCCATCTTGCCTAAATCCACTCCTCCTGTTTCCTTATGAGTCAGGGAAGAAGACCCTATTTTTATTACAATTCTATGTTTCTCTTTCAGTTTTTCTCTATAATCCATGTTTTTTATTTCCTTTCGCATTCTCTTTCCTCATATGGCGCATACTGGGATGCTATGGCTTCAAAAATGCGGATTCCATCCATAGCCGCACTGGTAATTCCTCCTGCATATCCCGCACCTTCTCCGCAAGGGTATATTCCTTCTATGCCCCATGCCTGAAAACGTTCATCACGTTCTATCCTCACAGGCGAAGAGGTTCTTGACTCCACACCGGAAAGCACGGCATCTTTCCGGTCAAAATCTTTGATTTGCGATGCAAATCCATGAATCCCTTCCATCAGCTGCTTTGATAAAGATTCCGGCAAAACCTCTCTTAAATTTGCCATGGCCCATGCACCTTTGCAGCATGGGGTGATTTCGCCAAATTCTGTTGTTTTTTTATTCTCACAAAAATCTCCAAAACACTGTACCGGAATCTTTCCTCCGCCTGCTTCATAGGCTTTTTCTTCCAGCATACGCTGAAATTTCATTCCGGATAACACAGATTCTGTTCCATAATCTTCTGGTGTAACCGTTACCACAATGGCACTGTTGCTGTTTCTTCCTGCCCGGTCACTGTAGCTCATACCATTCACTGCCAGTCTTCCGGGCTCCGACGAAGCATTGACCACATAACCTCCCGGACACATACAGAAAGAATAGATTCCATGCTCCTCTGTATTATATGTTACTTTATAATCTGCAGCCTCTAAAATTTCATGCTGATTCACACCATACATAGCCTGATTGATCATAGACTGGGGATGCTCCATACGCAGTCCCACCGCAAATGCTTTGGCAGTCATGACGAAATTTTCTTTCTGTAATAATGTAAATGTATCTCTTGCACTATGTCCAATTGCCAAAACAAGTACTTCTGTGGACAGCTCTTCTTCTCCATTTATGAGAATTCCTTTCACTCTGTGCCTTTCTCTGTCCATGGATATTCCGGTCATTTTTGTACAGAATCGGACTTCTCCGCCAAGATTACAAATTTCCTGCCGGATATTTCTAATGATTTCTTTCAGCGCATCCGTTCCAATGTGAGGCTTATTGTGATACATAATTTGAGGATCCGCTCCAAACTTCACGAAAGTGCGAAGCACTTCTTTGTTACGTCCTGACTTATCTTTCACAAGGGTATTTAGTTTTCCATCCGAAAACGTTCCCGCCCCTCCTTCTCCAAACTGTACATTGGATTCGGGATTTAATTTTCCTGTTTCCCAGAATTCGTCCACAGACTTTTGTCTGGCATCCACATCTTCGCCCCGTTCCAAAATAATCGGCCGATATCCGTTTTTTGCCAGATAATATCCACATAAAAGTCCCGCCGGTCCCAGTCCGACTATCACAGGGCGATGAGACAAGGGCTTTGTACCACAGGGCTGGAACTGATATTTTACCGGTACATCCTGGGACACATTGGGTTGCCGTAACGCCTGTTTTACTTTCTTTTCATTTTTCAGAACCGCCTGTATGGTATAAACCCATTTGATATCCGGCTTTTTCCTTGCATCAATGGACTGTTTCACAATCTCATAGGAAAGCAAATCTTCCGTATTTATCTTTAGTGTTTTCCGTATTTTTTCTTCCAGGGCGTCTTTGGTGTGTCCCACTGGAAGTTTTAACTGGCTGATTTTTATATCTCGCATAAATTTATCCTTACTTTCTTTCCTTCCTTCCGGCATCCTGACCGGCAATCCAGCCGCTTGCCCAGGCAAACTGCAGATTATATCCTCCGCAGATGCCATCTACGTCCAGCGTTTCTCCGATAATATAGAGATTTTCTATCTTTTTTGATTGGAATTCCAGAGTAACTTCTCCGGTATCCACTCCACCGGCACATACCTGAGAAGCAGACAAATCATTGGTACCTGTTAACGGTATCACCATCTGTTTGCAGAACTGCAAAACTCTCTTTCTCTCCTCAGGACTGGTACTTTTTATCTTCCGACTTCCATCCACACCGGCTGTTTTTAAAATACCGCAGACCAGTTTACGATGATAGATGGCAGCAAAAATATCCTCCAGCGTCCGGTTTCCATGACAGGTCCGCTCCGTCTCTATTTTATCCCAAAGCATATGATATGTGTATTCCGGCAGAAAATCAAGTACTGCATTCAGTTTTGCACCTCTTTTTAACCCATAAGAGGCATATCTGGAAACCTGAAATGCCGGAATTCCTGAGATTCCATAGGAAGTAAGCTGAAGTTCTCCCGTATCCTGAGATAAGATGCCTTTTTTTCCTTCTTCTCTCAGAAAAATTGTTCCATCCACCCGGACCCCGGAAACCAGCTTAAAAAACTTTGTTGCATTTCCATGCAGCGCAGTGAGAGCCGGAACCTCTGGAATAATCCTATGTCCACAGAATTTGGCCAGTTTTGTTCCTGTGACTTCACATCCAAATCCTCCCGCCCTGCTTCCGGCAGCAAGAATGACAATGTCTGCCTGTTCCTCAAGTTGTTTTTCTTCCTTTTCATAGAAAACAGAAAACCGGGACTTTGTTTTTCTGACTGATGTCACTTTACTGTCACAGGAAATTTCCACTCCCAATTCCCTGCATCGTTTAACCAATACTTCCGCAACTGTGGCGGCCTGTCCGGTGGATGGATACACATATCCGTTCTTGTCCTTAAAAAACATCCCCAGATTTTCAAAAAATTCCATCGTCTGCCGGGAACCAAACCTTTCTAAAGTATGCCCGATCAGTGCAAGGTCGGCACTGCGGTAATTGGCGGCAGACAGATTTCGGTTTGTAAGATTGCATTTGCCATTTCCGGTGGCATAAATCTTTTTTCCGGGCTTTGACGCACACTCCAACATAAGAATCTTTGCTCCCTGCTCTGCCGCGGCAATGGCAGCAGTCAATCCCGACGCGCCTGCACCAATCACTATGATTTTCATCCTTTGTTCCTTTCTCTAGCTGGTAAATCCTTCCAGATAACGATATAATTCACTGATATTTTTTACGCCGATTCCCTGAACCAGCTGCTCTCTATCCATTTCATCCAGTTCATCTTCTGTGATTCCTGTTTCCAGGAACAAGGTTGTCTTGTCCTTTTTATAAACCACAAGATATCCATCTTCCAGCACCATATAATAATGATATTGTACATCATTCTCATATTGATGAACGGTTTCACTGATTTCAAGACTTTTTGTCACATCTTTACGCAGCACAAGCATATCCGGAGAAAAAGAAATCATGGATATATTCTGTATTTCTTCTCCTTCTTCCTGAAACGACTTCTTATGACTGCTGATGTAATCAATCACTTCACTTCTGGATAACCCAATGAACTCCACCGGGAGGCGTTCTGATTCTGTGCGGATATCATCACTCTCCAAATCATGGGATTCCATCACATACTCTGCGTCTATTGTCAGAATTTCATCTTTTGTTTCCCCCATGCTTATATCTGTTTCACCTGTAATGGTCACGATTTCCGTATCTCCCAGATGACTTCCATACTGGTATCCCAGAAAAAACAGCACCACAAGTATAATCCCCATAAGCAAAATGTACAGAACCTGTTTTTTCACATGCTGCTTCATATGATTCAACTCCATTTCTGCCTGCATCTGGCTTTTTATCATTGTTCATATGAATTATTTGCATATTTTACAGATTTATACATTTCTTTTTATTATAATAATTTTATTTTTTTCGCAATTGGAATCAATTTATAGCCCTTTGGTATCATTCTCAGTTCTTCTTCACTGACAACCTGGAATACCAGGAGTAAAACACCATACAGTACCATGGCAAATAAAATGGTGATAATCAGATTGATTGCCAAAGCTATGGTAGAACCGAAAAGTACAAAGGAAAGCAGTTTGTATAAACCAAAGCAGCCAACTCCCATAATTGCTGCAGACAACAAAGGCAGCAAGAATGTTTTCTTTATTTCCTGTCTGTAGTTCAAATACTTTTTAATTGCCCTCGCATTGAGAATACATACCACCAGACCAAATATAATATCTGCTATCG
>CALWLV010000141.1 GCA_944381595.1 uncultured Roseburia sp. | reverse complement strand
ATTGTAAAAAATGAAAAAAAGCTTGATAAATGCAGGCGGCTAATGTTATAATCTATGAATATTTTATTTTAAGAGAATTAAAGGAGTAAAGCTACTATGGAAAAAACGATGGAAAAAATTGTGGCTCTTGCAAAGGCGAGAGGATTTGTATATCCGGGATCTGAAATTTACGGAGGTCTGGCAAACACATGGGATTACGGTAATCTTGGTGTGGAATTAAAGAACAATGTCAAAAGAGCATGGTGGCAGAAGTTCATTCAGGAGAATCCGTATAATGTGGGCGTAGATTGTGCGATTCTTATGAACCCACAGACATGGGTGGCATCCGGACATCTGGGAGGATTTTCAGACCCATTGATGGATTGTAAGGAATGCCATGAGAGATTCCGTGCAGATAAAATCATAGAAGACTGGGCAGAAGAACATAATTATGAACTGGAAGGATCTGTGGATGGCTGGACACAGGAACAGATGAAGAATTTTATTGATGAAAATCAGATTGCCTGCCCAACATGTGGCAAACACAATTTTACAGACATCAGACAGTTTAACCTGATGTTCAAGACATTCCAGGGTGTAACAGAAGATGCGAAAAACACTGTGTATTTAAGACCGGAAACTGCTCAGGGTATCTTCGTAAACTTTAAAAATGTACAGAGAACCTCCAGAAAAAAAATTCCATTTGGAATTGGTCAGATTGGTAAGTCTTTCCGTAATGAAATTACACCTGGTAACTTTACATTCCGTACCAGAGAATTCGAGCAGATGGAATTGGAATTCTTCTGTGAGCCTGGAACAGACATGGAGTGGTTCCAGTATTGGAGAGGTTTCTGCAGAGACTGGTTATTAAGTCTTGGTATAAAAGAAGAAGAAATGCGTCTGCGTGACCATTCCGCGGAAGAACTGAGCTTCTATAGCAAAGGAACTACAGATATTGAATTCCTGTTCCCATTTGGCTGGGGTGAACTTTGGGGAATTGCAGACCGTACAGATTACGATTTAACGCAGCATCAGAATACATCCGGTGAGCCGATGGATTACTTTGATGATGAGAAAAAGGAAAAATACATTCCATATGTTATTGAGCCATCACTGGGTGCAGACAGAGTGACACTTGCATTTTTATGTGCTGCCTATGATGAGGAGGAATTGGAAGGTGGAGATGTAAGAACAGTTCTTCATTTTCATCCTGCTCTCGCACCGGTAAAGATTGGTGTACTCCCACTTTCCAAGAAGTTAAATGAGGGAGCAGAAAAGATTTATATGGATTTATGTAAGAAATATAATTGCGAGTTTGATGACAGAGGAAACATTGGTAAGAGATATCGCCGTCAGGATGAAATCGGAACACCATTCTGCATTACCTACGACTTTGAGTCTGAGAATGATAACTGTGTTACCGTTCGTGACAGAGATACCATGGCTCAGGAGAGAATTGCTATTGCAGATTTAGATGCATATTTTGCTGATAAGTTTCAGTTTTAAAAAAGAATAGAAAGATTTTTTGGAGAGAATAGTTTTTGCTGTTCTCTCTTTCTTTATATCTTAATTTTAATAAAGATAATATATAATACGAAAATATTACAAATAATAAGGATGTAAAATGTAAGGGAATGTAATAAAAATAGGAAAATAAAAATTGTTAAATAACAAAAAGATTAAATAAATAAAAATATTAATTTAAAATTAATAAACATTTTAGTGACAAAAACGAATAAAAGTGATATATTATTGGCAACAAGGATAGTTAACCGGTTTGTTCTTTGTACTATAATAAATGGAAAGAAGGTGGATACCTTTTGCGGGCGTGCAAAAGGACGGAAATAAAAATAAATCATACGCCTTTAAGCGTGGCCTTATTGAAGATAGAAGATAAGTAATTTTATGAAACATAATACAAAATAAAATAATTTTGAAGATTTAGAGGTAACAAAGCAGGAACTATTTCAGACAAATGTCAGGTGATAGTTCTGCTTTGTTTAATTTATATAAAAATTAGGTCAAAATTAGGAAAAATTGTTGACTATAGACAAAGATATGATACCTGACTTTGGGAGTTGAACTTGAAAATATAGTGCTAAGCCAAGGGTTAAAACCTGTGGCTTAGCATTTTTTTAATTTCTCCTTCATTCAAAAAATAGGATGTCAGAGGAAGATTGATAAGTTCTGAAAATTCTTTGATAAATGTCGAACCTCTGGTAAGATTTATGTATTTTCTGTCTGATATTTTTGCTACTCTGAAGTCATGAATAAATTCAAATAAATCTTCGGAACAGTAATTATTTTTCAATATCTTGAACTGAAAAAGTCTTGTTAATAATACTGCCAGATAGCAGATTAGAAAATGACCGGTAATAGTATCTTCTTTTTGTAAGTATACAGGTCTTGCATCTAACTGTGATTTCATAATTCTAAAGGATTCCTCAATTCTCCACAGATTATGGTAGGCATCATAGATATCTTTATCAGTCATAGCAATTTCCGAAGTCACTAACATGTTGTATCCGG
Source organism: uncultured Roseburia sp. (assembly GCA_944381595.1). Lineage (GTDB taxonomy): Bacteria > Bacillota > Clostridia > Lachnospirales > Lachnospiraceae > CAG-303. Next base: position 4,029 of record CALWLV010000141.1, on the reverse strand, counting down.
CCAATTCCAATGATTTTTGAATGAGTTCTTCGTTCATTGTAACTTTTATTTTGCCATCAGTATCGTTTCCTTTTTTATCAGCAGCAGTAAAAATTACATATTTTGCACAGTCTCCATACTCTGATTTTTTCGCCTGGGATGCCTTCAGAAGCTTTGCCTTTTCTATTTCTTTATTAATTTCGTACCTTTGTTTTTTGGCAAGTTTAGGATTATATGTAACAATTCTTTTTTCCCTAAGTTTAAAGGTTTTGTAACGTCCTGTTGATACATCTTTTATTCTGTATTCAAAGTCATCAATACATTCTTTTATCCGATACAAGACATCACCGTTGGCATTTTTAACATCCCTGTAATCATTTGGGAGAAGCACCCATGTTCTTTCTGTTTCAGGCAGCTGTTTCACAGATTTTGAAAAGATATATCCGTCGCCATTTTTTACTGCGTGAAAAATATTTTCAGAGCAGTTAAGTCCCTTATCGGCTATCTGTATGGTTCTGCCGGATACGGAGTTTCTTCTTTTAAGTCCATCAATGATATTTCTGATCACAGGTTTCTCACTTTCATTTCCCGGAAATAACTTCATGCCTATGGGAATCTGATTTGCGTCAAGCAGAAGCCCCAGTCCAACGATAGGCTCTTTTTTGTTTTCTTTTGAAGGACCTTTCTTTCTGAAATCATCTTCCCTGTCAATCTCAAAATAAAAGTTTGTGCAGTCAAAATAGGTGTGTGAAGTATCGAACTGATAGAGCTGGTGAATCTGATGATTATATATCTCGATAATCTTTTCGTATTCACAGCCGATATATTCAAGCCCATCGTAAAGCTGATTCAGGGAGAAGTCATATGTGCCAAAAAGTTTCGGTATTACTTCGTCATATGTTTTTGATTTCGAGCATGGATGAACAAGTCTTGCATAGACAAGAGAAGACATCATATCAAAAACATTGAAACGGAAATCAGTAGCAGTCTGCATCAGGTCAATGTATTTCTTAACGGAAAGTTTATCATTAATGTTCTTCAACGGAAAATATCCGAGTAATTTTTCAGGAGATTCATCAGAAATCTGTTGGGCTTTTTTTGCCTGCTTGGCAGTCTGGAATTCCTGATTCAATTTAGCAACTTCTTCTTTATAGAAAGCTATGGGGTCCTCGATACCTTTTAACTGAAGTTCGTGTACATAACCAAGAGCTTTGTAGGAACGATGAGCTCCACCTTTTCGTTCAGGGTCATAAAAACTCTCGTAAATTTGAAGATAAGTCCCTTTTTTGTAATTAGATTTTTTTAAAAAATACGCCATAAAATCACCTCTCTTAAGTATAACACTATAACACTATATAGTCAAGAGAAGATAAAAAGATTTGTCAAATTTTTTAAAAATAAAAAAAGCCAGCAAATAAGCTGACTTGACGAATTATATTTATTCGAGAACTCTCAAAGAAATATAGTGCTAAATCCTAAAGACGGGCCTTATTGAAGATAGAAGATAAGTAATTTTATGAAACATAATACAAAATAAAATAATTTTGAAGATTTAGAGGTAACAAAGCAGGAACTATTTCAGACAAATGTCAGGTGATATTTCTGCTTTGTTTAATTTATATAAAAATTAGGTCAAAATTAGGAAAAATTGTTGACTATAGACAAAGATATGATATAATTAATATAGTATTTTTCGGTGTAATTGCACGAAAATGCCAAAATAAATTATGTAGATGTCAGTGTTTTACATAACAATCACATACGTCTATAAAATAAAATTAATAGGAGGAACATTTAAATGTCAAGAAAATGGGTTTACCTTTTTAGTGAGGGTAATGCAAACATGCGTGAACTTCTTGGGGGTAAGGGTGCTAACCTTGCAGAAATGACAAGCTTGGGCCTTCCGGTACCACAGGGATTCACCATTACAACAGAGGCTTGTACTCAGTACTATGAAGATGGCAGAGAAATCAATGCTGAAATTCAGGAACAGATTAATGAGTACATTGTAAAGATGGAAGAAATTACAGGAAAGAAATTCGGTGATAAGGAAAATCCTCTTCTTGTTTCAGTTCGTTCAGGTGCAAGAGCTTCTATGCCGGGTATGATGGATACAATCCTGAACCTTGGTTTAAACGAGACTGTTGTTAATACAATTGCAGAAAAGTCAGGAAACCCACGTTGGGCTTGGGATTGCTACAGAAGATTTATCCAGATGTACTCAGACGTAGTTATGGAAGTTGGCAAGAAGTACTTTGAAGAATTGATTGACAAGATGAAAGCTGACAGAGGTGTTCAGCAGGACGTAGAACTGACAGCAGAAGATTTGAAGGAACTTGCTGCACAATTTAAAGATGAATATAAAGCGAAAATCGGCTCTGACTTCCCAGATGATCCGAAGGAACAGTTGATGGGAGCAATCAAAGCTGTATTCCGTTCATGGGATAATCCTCGTGCAAATGTATACCGTCGTGACAACGATATCCCATATTCCTGGGGAACAGCTGTTAATGTGCAGTCTATGGCATTTGGTAATATGGGTGATGACTGTGGTACAGGTGTTGCATTTACAAGAGATCCTGCAACAGGTGAGAAGAAACTGATGGGTGAATTCTTAAAGAATGCTCAGGGTGAAGACGTAGTTGCCGGTGTTCGTACACCTATGCCAATCGCTCAGATGGAACAGGAATTCCCGGAAGCTTTTGCACAGTTTAAAGATGTGTGTGCAACTCTGGAAAAACATTACAGAGATATGCAGGATATGGAATTTACTGTTGAAAACAGAAAACTCTATATGCTTCAGACAAGAAATGGTAAGAGAACTGCTCAGGCAGCTCTTAAGATTGCCTGCGATCTGGTAGATGAAGGTATGAGAACAGAGGAAGAAGCAGTAGCTATGATTGATCCTCGTAATCTTGATACATTATTACATCCACAGTTTGATGCTGCAGAACTTAAGAAAGCAACTCCAATGGGCAAAGGACTTGGTGCTTCTCCAGGTGCTGCTTGCGGTAAAGTTGTATTTACAGCTGATGATGCAGTAACATGGGCTGATAAGGGAGAGAAAGTTGTTCTTGTTCGTCTTGAAACATCTCCAGAGGACATTACAGGTATGAAGGCTGCTCAGGGTATCCTGACTGTTCGTGGTGGTATGACAAGCCATGCAGCAGTAGTTGCACGTGGTATGGGAACCTGTTGTGTATCCGGATGTGGCGACATTGCTATGGATGAAGAAAATAAGAAGTTCACATTAGGTGGAAAAGAGTTCCATGAAGGAGATTATATCTCAATTGACGGTTCTACCGGTAATATTTACGATGGTATTATCCCTACTGTTGATGCTACCATTGCAGGTGAATTTGGTAGAATTATGGCATGGGCTGACAAATATAGAACATTAAAGGTTAGAACAAATGCAGATACACCGGAAGATGCAAAGAAAGCTCGTGAACTTGGTGCAGAAGGTATCGGTCTTTGCCGTACAGAGCATATGTTCTTTGAAGAAAGCAGAATTGCTGCATTCCGTGAAATGATTTGCTCTGATACAGTAGAAGAAAGAGAAGCTGCTCTTGAAAAGATTCTTCCATATCAGCAGGGAGATTTTGAAAAACTTTACGAAGCTCTGGAAGGAAATCCTGTTACTATCAGATTCCTGGATCCACCTCTTCATGAGTTCGTTCCTACTGAAGAAGACGATATTAAGAAACTTGCAGATGCACAGGGCAAATCTGTAGAAACAATTAAGAATATCATTAATTCTCTTCATGAATTTAACCCAATGATGGGACACAGAGGATGCCGTCTTGCCGTGACATATCCTGAAATTGCAAGAATGCAGACAAAGGCTGTTATTCGTGCAGCAATTAAGGTTCAGAAGGCTCATGCAGACTGGACAGTAAAACCGGAAATCATGATTCCTCTTGTTTGTGATGTAAAAGAATTAAAGAATGTAAAGAAAGTTGTTGTTGAGACAGCAGATGCTGAAATTGCTGCAGCTGGCGTAAATCTTGAGTACGAAGTAGGTACTATGATTGAAATCCCAAGAGCAGC
>CALWLV010000140.1 GCA_944381595.1 uncultured Roseburia sp. | reverse complement strand
CAACTGGAGGAGATACGCAAAGAGTATGCCAACTTAAATCCAGAGGATATTCGCTGTATTGATCCTTGTATGGGGAGCGGGCATATTCTTGTGTATCTATTTGACGTACTGATGCAAATATATGAAGCACAGGGTTATACAAGACGGGATGCAGCGCAGAGTATATTGAAAAATAATTTATATGGGTTGGATATTGATGATCGTGCGGCGCAGATGGCGTATTTTGCGGTGATGATGAAAGCTCGTCAGTATGACCGGCGTATTCTGATCCGTGGAATTGTTCCTCATGTATATGCTATTCAGGAAAGTAATGAAATTAATCGAGAACAATTGGATTATTTCGGGAATTCTCTAAATGAGACAGAAAAGAATACTGCCAGAATCCAAATGGAAAAGTTGTTGGATACGCTGATAGATGCAAAAGAATATGGCTCCATCTTGCAGGTAGAGAATTATGATTGGGATTTGTTGCGTCGGTTTGTAGATGATGCGAATATGAGAGGACAGATTTCCATGAATACGTTGCATTTGGACGATACGCAGATAGGATTAAGAAAACTGGTGGAAATTGGTCTATGTTTGGCGCAAAAGTATAATGTGGTTGTAACGAATCCACCATATATGGGCAGCAGTGGAATGAGTGGAAAATTGTCAAATTATGTTAAGAAGAATTATCCTGATAGTAAGTCTGATTTATTTGCTGTTTTTATTGAAAGTTGTGGATACATGGTTAAAAAGAATATGTTTCAGGCTATGATAACACAGCATGCATGGATGTTTCTTTCAAGCTTTCAAAAATTGAGAGAAAAACTACGGTATAAAGATACAGTGAATATGGCACATCTTGGAGCAAGAGCTTTTGAAGAAATCGGTGGAGAGGTAGTGCAGACTACAGCATTTGTTTTGAGAAGTAGCAATATGCTTTTGTACAGGGGAAGATATCGGAGGCTAATAAAACCTATTACTCAGCAGGGAAAAGAGGATTTATATTTAAGTGATGATAACTGTTATGTAGCTCGGCGGTCAGATTTTTTCAAAATTCCAGGTTCACCGGTGGCATATTGGGTGAGTCCCGGGGTGCTGGAAGCCTTTACTTCTGGAAAGTCACTTGCACAAATTGCTCTTGTGAGAAATGGTATGAAAACCGGAGAAAACGGAAGATTCGTCCGATTATGGTGGGAAGTGATTAAAAAATCTCTTAACCCAAGCGCAAAAGATTGGAAAGATGCCGTTGCTTCCAAGGCAAAGTGGTTCCCGTATAATAAAGGCGGGGAATATCGGAAATGGTATGGAAATAATGACTGCATTGTTAATTGGGAAAATCAGGGGAATGAAATCTTTAACTATGCTAAAGAAGATAAACGTAATGTTCAAGATTATCCCTTAGAGTTGAAATTTATTTCATCAGTGTCATGGTCGCTAGTAACATCTGGACAACCTGCATTTAGATATAAGGTTTTCAACTTGTCTGATATTGCGGGAATGTCTTTCTTCACTAAAGAACCATACTTATTTCAACTGCTCGGTTTTTGTAATTCCAAAATTGCTTTGGAAGTTTTAAAAATACTCGCTCCGACTATAAATTTTCAAGCAGGTGATATCGGACGTTTACCTATTGTTGATTATAAAGATAAATCGGATTTGATAGATGATTTTGTTTCTATGAATATAACAGAATCAAAGAAAGAATGGGACTCCTTCGAAATCTCATGGGATTTCCAACGTCATCCACTTCTCTGTAAGACCCCCCCCCCCGTAGATGCCTTCACTATATGGACGGACGAGTGCGAGCAGCGTTTCCTCAAACTCAAGGCTAACGAGGAAGAATTGAATCGTATATTTATTGATATTTATGGTCTTCAGCAAGAATTAACACCAGATGTAGAAGATAAGGATGTGACCGTTCGCCGTATTTTTGACACCAAAGATGATATACCAGAATCCATGAAAGGCAGCAATTATATTTTGACCCGTCGGGATGTGATCGTGTCTCTGATTTCCTATGCTGTTGGCTGTATGTTTGGCCGTTATTCCCTAGATGTGGAAGGTCTGGCTTATGCCGGTGGTGACTGGGATTCTTCCAAATATACTACTTATATCCCGGATGCAGACAATATCCTTCCCATTACCGACGAGGAATATTTTAAGGATGATATTGTAGGGATGTTCTGTGCGTGGGTGAAAAAGGTGTATGGTCCGGATACACTGGAGGAAAACCTGGATTTTATAGCCAAAGCATTAGGAAACAAAGGTAATTCCAGCCGGGAAGTGATCCGTAATTATTTCCTGAAAGATTTCTTTAAGGATCACTGTAAGACTTATCAAAAGCTCCCCATTTACTGGCTCTTTGACAGTGGCAAGCAGAATGGATTTAAGGCTCTTGTTTACTTGCACCGTTACAACGCAGATACTATTGGAAATTTGCGTGTGGATTATCTTCACCGGATGCAGAGAGTGTATGAGTCTGAGATTAACCGGATGCAGGATATGATCGATAACAGTACCAACGCCCGTGAAGTAGCAGCTTCCACGAAACGTAAAGACAAGCTCCAGAAGCAGTTAAAAGAGTGCCGTGAGTATGATGAGAAGATCGGACATCTGGCGTTGAGCCGGACTGAACTGGATCTGGATGACGGCGTAAAGGTAAATTATCGTAAAGTACAGACTGCAAGAGATGGCAAAGTCTATGAAGTGTTAGCGGATTCTAAGAATATCATGGGAAAACAGCGTGAAAAATAATATGATGAGACAAGCGACACAAAGTGCGGAGCAATCCGTAGGCATTACAATGCTTAAGCCTGTTCAGTATAAAGGCAGCA
>CALWLV010000139.1 GCA_944381595.1 uncultured Roseburia sp. | reverse complement strand
CTTTTCTTTTATTATAACACACTATTACAAACAAGTACATATAAAAACATAAAATTTGACAAAAAAATACAGGCATTACAAGGCCTGAGAGGTATTTTTCTTTTATTTAACTGTCAAACTCCCGTATATGGTACAGCTTGTGGATGAAGCAACCGTGAGTGAGATTTTTCAGACAGAATAAGAAAACCATTTGAATCTACTTTCAAAATATGGTATGATTAAAGATAAATTAAAATATTTTCTGGTTCATACATAGAAAGAGAAAGGATAGATAAAATGGGAAAAAAGACAATTATGCTTGGAAATGCAGCAATTGCAAGGGGAGCTTATGAAGCTGGCGTGAAGGTATCTTCTGCATATCCGGGAACTCCAAGTACAGAAATCAGTGAAAACATAGCAAAATATGAGGAAGTTTACGCAGAATGGGCGCCAAATGAGAAGGTTGCCATGGAAGTGGCAATCGGTGCGTCCAAAGCCGGTGTCCGTGCCATGGCATCCATGAAACATGTGGGTGTGAATGTGGCGGCGGATCCGCTGTATTCTTTCTCTTACAGTGGAGTAAATGGCGGAATTGTTCTGGTGGCAGCAGATGATCCGGGGCTTTACAGTTCGCAGAACGAACAGGATTCCCGAATGGTGGCAAGAGCGGCTGTGGTTCCTGTGTTAGAGCCGGCTGGCAGTGAAGAAGCCAGAATTTTTACCAAAAAGGCATTTGAAATCAGTGAGCAGTATGATACTATTGTGATGGTACGTACCACCACAAGACTGGCACATTCCCAGGGAATTGTGAATCTGGAAGACCGTGTGGAAGTGGAAGACAAGGAATATGTAAGAGATATAGACAAACATCTTCTTATGCCTGGTACGGCAAAGAAGAGACATATCATCGTGGAAGAGAATATGAAGAGACTGACAGAAGACGCCTGTTCCATGGATATCAACCGTGCGGAATATCGTGATACATCCATCGGTGTGATTTCCAGTGGAATTCCTTATCAGTATGTAAGGGAAGCATTGCCGGAAGTCTCTGTATTAAAGCTTGGTATGGTAAATCCTCTTCCAAAGAAATTAATTGAAGAATTTGCTTCTAAGGTAGACCGGTTATATATCGTGGAAGAATTGGAACCGGTGATTGAAGAACAGGTAAAATCATGGGGAATTCCATGTATTGGAAAAGAAATCTTTACCATTCAGGGTGAATACAGTGCCAATATGATTCGAAAGGCAATTCTTGGAGAAACGCTCAATCTGGAAGCACCGGCACAGGCACCGGCAAGACCGCCGATTCTATGTCCGGGATGTCCTCACAGAAGCGTATTCTCTGTATTAAAGAAATTGAAAATTCATGGAGCCGGAGATATCGGTTGTTACACTCTGGGAGCCTTAGCTCCGTTATCCGTTATGGATGAAAATGTCTGTATGGGCGCCAGCATTTCTACTTTGCATGGAATGGAGAAAGCCAGAGGAAAAGATTATGTAAAGAACTGGGTAGCATTAATTGGAGATTCCACATTTTTACATACCGGTGTGAATTCTTTGATGAATATGGTTTATAATAAGGCAACCGGAACAGTTATGATTCTTGACAATTCTACAACCGGAATGACAGGTCATCAGGATCATCCGGCAACCGGAAAAACATTAAAAGGTGAAACCACCTATGCAATTAATATCTATCATTTATGCAAAGCCATGGGAATCGAACATGTCTATGAGGTTGACGCTTTCGATTTGGAAGAATTGGAAAAAGTGATTAAGAGAGAAACCCAGAGAGATGAAGTGTCTGTGATTATTACAAAGAGTCCATGCGCACTTTTAAAAAGCTATGTGCCAAAAGGAGTCTGCATCGTAGATAAAGAGAAATGCAAAGCATGCGGTATGTGCATGAGCTCCGGATGTCCTGCAATGAGAAAAGCAGAGGATGGAAAAGTAGTGATTGACGATACCATGTGTAATGGATGTGGACATTGTATGCAGAATTGTAAATTTGGTGCAATTTCATTGCTTGAGAAAGGTGGAAAATAGATGAATACGATAAATATTATGATTGTAGGTGTTGGCGGTCAGGGTACACTTCTGACCAGCCGTATTTTAGGTGGAATTGCCACCGAGGCCGGTTATGATGTAAAAATTTCCGAGGTACATGGTATGGCTCAGAGAGGCGGAAGCGTTGTCACTTATGTGCGTTACGGCGAATCCGTTGCGGAGCCAATCGTAGAAGAAGGATATGCTGATGTACTGATTGCTTTTGAGAAATTGGAAGCATTGAGATATGCTCATTTTCTGAAAAAAGACGGAGTCATTATTTGCAATGATCAGAAAATTGAACCAATGACAGTATCCACCGGACAAGCCAGATATCCGGAGCATATTATTGAAACATTGAAGGAAAAATACAATGTGAAAGTAGTGGACGCCATGGATGAGGCGAAAAAACTGGGAAATGTCAGAGTATTTAATACCGTTATTTTAGGTGTGGCGGCCAGCCAGATGGAATTTGAAAAAGAAACCTGGATGGAAGTAATTCGCAATACGGTTCCGCCGAAGACAGTGGAAGTGAATCTGAAAGCATTTGAAATCGGTTATACCATGTAGATGATATATGAAAAAGGTGACAGGACTTTTGTTCCGTCACCTTTTTTACATCTGTATTATCTTGAATTTTCTTCTAAAATCAGATTGGAAGCTTTGTAGCGTTCTCTCAATTTCGGTTTCTCGATTTTACCCGTTGGATTTCTTGGAATTTCATCAAAGAAAATTTTTCTTGGTCGTTTATATCTTGGAAGAGCAAGACAATAGTCATTCATCTCTTCTTCGGTGCAGATATATCCGCCTTTTAATTCTATGATGGCAGCTGCAATTTCACCCAGACGCTTGTCCGGAAGGCCGATGACAGCCACATCATGTACCGCATCGTTGGTACGGATAAAGTCCTCAATCTGTACCGGATAAAGGTTTTCTCCTCCGCTGATGATGACATCCTTCTTGCGGTCCACCAAGTAATAGAAACCATCTTCATCCTGCATCGCCATGTCTCCGGTAAACAGCCAGCCATCCTTTAATACTTCAGCAGTGGATTTTGGATCATTGTAATAACAGGTCATGACACCCGGTCCCTTCAGACAAAGTTCGCCAACTTCACCCTGTTTGACTTCATTTCCGTTTTCGTCTGCAATTTTTGCACTCCATCCGTACCCTGGTTTTCCAATGGCACCTACTTTATGTACATTTTCCACACCAAGATGAACCGCACCTGGTCCAATGGATTCACTGAGGCCGTAGTTGGTATCATATTGATGATTTGGAAAGTAATCATGCCAGTGTTTGATGAGAGATGGCGGTACCGGCTGGGCGCCAATGTGCATCAGTCTCCACTGGGAAAGCTCATAATCTTCCAACTTCAGGGTTTTATTATCCAGAGCATCTAAGATATCCTGCGCCCACGGAACAAGAAGCCATACAATGGTGCAATGTTCCTGGGAAACGGCCTTTAAGATATATTCCGGTTTGGTTCCTCTTAACAGAACTGCTTTGCCTCCTGAGAGCAGAGAGCCGAACCAGTGCATTTTTGCTCCTGTGTGATAGAGGGGAGGAATGCACAAAAAAGTATCATTCTTTGTCTGACCGTGATGTTTTTGTTCTACCCGGCAGGCATGCATCAGACTTTCGTGATTATGTAAAATTGCTTTTGGAAAACCAGTGGTACCGGAAGAAAAATAGATGGCCGCATCATCAGATTCGGATAATTTGATATCTGGTGATTTACTGGAACAGTTTGCCGTCAGGCTTCTGTAATCCTCAGCAAATGTCGGACAGCCCTCTCCTACGAAAAATAAAAGTCTGTTTTTGCTGATTTTTTCTGCGATGTCCTCCATACGTCCGATGAATTCCGGACCAAACACGAAAACATCAACCTCGGCAAGATTCACACAGTACTCAATTTCGTCTGCTGAATAACGGAAATTAAAAGGAACCGCCAGTGCACCGGTCTTTAAAATTCCAAAATAAATAGGCAGCCATTCCAGACAGTTCATCAAAAGAATCGCTACCTTATCCCCTTTCTTGATGCCTCGGCTTAGAAGAAGATTTGCAAAACGGTTGGCTTTTTCGTTAAATACATTCCATGATATTTCTCTGCGGTAATGTGCTGTGGGATTTGGTTCCATCAGCTCAAATTCCCTCCATGTGACTCTTCGTGTTTCTTTCATGGCAGGATTGATTTCTACCAGACAGATGTCTTCGCCGAACTTCCTGCAATTATCTTCCAATACTTCTGTAATTGTCATTTTACATAAATCCTTTCCCGTTTGTAACGTAAACTTTTATATAAAAATATCAGTTTCATGGAGAATTGTCAATTGATTTTATAACGAAAACGTGATATATTAAAGAAATCGGTAGTAGATGGATAGAAAAGAGGAAGTATTATGCTGGAGTTAAATCAAATTGGTGCCAATACTTACTATATTAATACGTATGCAAAGGTTGGCGTATATGTAAAAAATCCGGACCAGACCTATTTAATAGACAGCGGAACCAATGATGAGGAGGCTGGGGAGATATATCGTATTTTGAAAGAGCAGAACTGGAAACTGGAAGCCATTATTCTTACACATGGACATGCTGACCATGCAGGCGGCTGTGCATATCTCCAGGAAAATACAGGATGCGATATTTTTGTAACGGAAGAAGAGAAGATATATTCTGAGAATCCGTTTATTTCACCGGTATATATTACGGGCGGGTTTCCGCCAAGAGAAATGCAGAATTCTTTTTTTGTAGCCAGAAAATACCATGCGAAAGACATTCGACTTGCCAGACTTCCGAAGGAATTGGAGTTGATTGAACTTCCGGGACATAATTTTCATATGATTGGGATACGAACGGAGGATGAAGTAGTTTTTCTGGCCGACAGCATTTACAGTCTGCATATGCTGAATAAATATCATATCAATTTCATGCTGGATGTTCCAGGATATATGAAAACATTAGATAAGATATCCCATATGAAAGCAAATATATATCTTCCTTCCCATGATGGACCACATAAAGAGATTCTTCCACTGGTTCAGGCAAACAAAGGGAAAATCGATGAAATTGCCGGAAATATTATTCGTTTTTGTGATAATCCAATTACTTACGATGAACTGATACGGAAATTGTTTGATGAATATGGAAGAAGGCTGGATATGCAGCAATATTATCTGGTAGGATTTACGGTGCGTTCTTTTTTATCATGGCTGAAAGAGCAGGGAAGTATACAGACCCTGTTTGAAGATAATATGCTTTGCTGGAGGAGCTGGCATGCCTGAAGACAACATGATTTTAAAGAAACGTGTTCTGGAAATGGCGGATAAGTCTTACCGGAATCATATATATCTGTTTACACCGTTTCTGACACCTGCAGAATTCTCAGATTGTGTGGAGGAGCTGGAAAAAAATCATTATCATAACTTTGACAGCGATGGCGGAACAGCGATTGCTGAGCGGAAAGTCATCCGCTTTGGTAAAGCAGAAGAGTTCGGATATGACGAACCATATCCCATCGTCTGTCTGGTCATAGAGCCAAATCTTGCAAAATTCGCAGAAACTTTAAGTCACAGAGACTATCTGGGAAGTATTTTAAATCTGGGAATTGATAGAAATGTTCTGGGTGATATTATCATTCGCGGAAAAACCGCATATGTCATTTGTTTATCCAAAATTGCAGAGTATATTTCAGAAAACCTGTTAAAAATTCGGCACACAAATGTGACATGTACCATTACGGACAAAATGCCGGCGGCATTAGAACCGGTGCTGGAGACAGAGCAATTATCTGTCAGTTCAGAGCGATGCGATATGATTGCTGCGAAAGTTTACCGGATATCCAGAGCAGAGATATTAAAACTGTTTCATGAAAAGAAGGTATGTTTGAACAGCAGAGTGTTGGAGAATAACAGCAAACAAATGAAAGAGGGCGACATCATTTCAGTAAGAGGGTATGGAAAATTTATATATGATGGTGTTCAGTCCATAAGTAAAAAAGAAAAATTAAGAGTAACTGTCCGCAGATATGTGTGACAAAGGCAAGCTTTCAGATTGGAGTGAAAATTATGATTTATACAGTTACATTTAATCCGGCATTGGATTATATTGTTCGTATTGACAATTTGACCATGGGCAGCATTAATAAAATCAAGCAGGAGCAGATTTTTGCAGGAGGAAAAGGCGTCAACGTATCCATTGTTTTGGAAAATCTGGGATATGACAATGTGGCAAGCGGATTTATCGCTGGTTTTACGGGCGACGAAATTGAACGGGAATTAAAAGAAAAGGGAATTGATACCCGGTTCATTCGACTTCCAAAGGGTATGTCCAGAATTAATATCAAACTGAAATCTGAATTTGAGACAGAATTAAACGGACAGGGACCAGAGGTGACAGAGGAAGCGATAGCTCAGTTAAGAACACAGATGGATGGATTACAGAGAGGCGATTATCTTGTAATTTCCGGAAGCACACCGGCTCTGATGGATGATGATATCTATGGAAATATTTTAAAATCCATTATGGACAAAGGTGTGAATGTAACGGTAGACGCCACTAAGGGATTGCTGTTAAAGGCATTGCCGTACCATCCGTTTTTAATCAAGCCAAATAAGAGTGAACTGGAAGAATTTTTTGATGTCACCCTTTATCACAAAAAAGATATTATAGAGTATGCAGAGAAGCTAAAAGACAGAGGTGCAAGAAACGTGCTTGTTTCATTGGGGGCTGATGGTGCAGTATTGCTGGCAGAGGATGGAAATCTTTATGAGAGAAAAGCTCCGGAGGGCAGAGTCATTAATTCCGTTGGTTCCGGAGATGCCATGGTGGCAGGATTTATTGCAGGCTATATGAAAGACGGCGATTATGGTGAAGCATTGAAACTGGGTGTGGCAGCAGGAAGTGCATGTGCTTTTGGTGATGGCCTGGCATCCAAAGAGGAAATTATGGAGTTATACAATCAGATGTAAAAGAACAGGAGGCAGGCATGATGAAAGAAGAAATGCTTAGACTGTTTGAACAGGTATTTGGAGATCAGAAGGGTGTAAACGTATATTTTACTCCCGGAGGAGTCAATCTGCTTGGAGAACATACCGATTATAATGGAGGTCATATTGTTCCTTGTTCCTTGAATATTGGAACATATGCGGCAGCCAGAAAGAGAACAGACAGCAGGGTAAGGTTTTATTCTCAGAATTTTGATTCTCTGGGAATGGTAGAATCTGATATCAATCATCTGGTCTATAAAGAAGAGGATAATTGGTCCAATTATCCAAAGGGTGTTTTCTGGGCATTGAAGAACAGGGGATATGAAATCCCATGTGGAATGGACATTGTATATTACGGAACCATTCCAAATACTTCCGGATTGTCTTCTTCTGCTTCTATGGAAGTCCTCACTGTTTTTGTCTGCAAGGATTTGTATCAGCTTGATATAGACGAAGTTCAGACTGCCTTGATTGCACAATGTGCAGAAAATGAATTTAATGGTATTCAGGATAAGATTATGGATCCCTTTGCCGTTGCCATGGGAAAGAAAAATTATGCCATTTTTTTGGATACCAAAACTCTGGATTACGAATACGCTCCAATTAATTTGGATGGATATAAGATTGTAATTATGAATTCCAACAAACGCAGGGGATTGGGAGATTCCAAATACAATGAGAGAAAAGAAGAGTGCGCAGAGGCATTATCAAAATTGAAAAAGGTTCTTCCTATAGAAAATCTGGGGGATTTGACAGAAGAGTTATTTGAAAAATATCAGAATCACATTGGAGATCGTATTTTATTAAAACGAGCCCGCCATGCGGTGTCTGAAAACCGAAGGACAATTAAGGCCATGGAAGCATTAAAGAACAATGACCTGCAATTATTTGGCCAGTTAATTAACCAGTCCGGCGATTCTTTAAAAGAAGATTATGAGATGACGGGAAAAGAACTGGATGTCCTTGTGGAAACAGCAAGAAAGCAAAAAGGGGTGTTAGGTGCAAGAATGACCGGCCGGGGATTTGGTGGATGTGCAATCAGTATTGTTCAGGAAGACTGTGTGCCGGAGTTCATAGAAAAGGTGGGAAAAGAGTACAGGGAAAAAATAGGGTACAGGGCAGATTTCTATGTATTAGATATTGGAAATGGCCCGGAAATTTTAAAATAATAAATGAAAAATATATGGAGGAATCATTTCATGAAAAAAGTAGTGAAGTTTGGCGGAAGTTCCCTTGCCAGTGCAGAGCAGTTTAAAAAAGTCGGAGATATTATCCGTGCGGATGAGAGCAGAAAATATGTGGTGCCTTCTGCACCGGGAAAGAGATTCAATTCCGATACAAAAGTAACGGATATGCTCTATCAGTGCTATGAACTGGCAGAAAAGGATAAGAATTTTGATGAGAATTTAAAAGCAATTAAGGAAAGATATTATGAAATCATCAAAGGGCTTGGCCTGGAACTTTCCTTAGAGGATGAATTTAAAATCATCAAAGCAAACTTTAAGGAAAAAGCCGGAAGAGACTATGCAGCTTCCAGAGGGGAATATTTAAATGGAATTATCATGGCCAATTATTTGGGATATGAATTTTTGGACTCTGCACAGTATATCTTTTTCAATGAGGATGGTACGTTTAATGGACCAAAGACATATGAGATTTTGGGAAATAAGCTGGAAACCGTAGAACGCGCTGTTATTCCGGGATTCTATGGTGCCTTTGATGACGGAACGGTAAAGACTTTTTCCAGAGGTGGTTCCGATGTAACCGGTTCCATTGTGGCAGCAGCAGCTAAGGTGGATTTATATGAAAACTGGACGGATGTATCCGGATTCCTGGTAGCGGATCCAAGAATCATTCATAATCCTCAGACAATTAAGACAATTACTTACAGAGAATTGAGAGAGCTGGCTTACATGGGTGCAACAGTTCTTCATGAAGACGCTATATTCCCGGTAAGAAAAGAAGGAATTCCGATTAATATTAAGAATACCAATAAACCGGAAGATGAAGGTACTATGATTGTGGAAAGCACCTGCAGACAGTCTGAGTTTGTGATTACCGGTATTGCAGGAAAGAAAGGATTCGTCTCCATTAACATTGAAAAAGATATGATGAATTCCGAAATTGGATTTGGAAGAAAGGTATTGGAAGCATTTGAGAAACATGGTATTTCATTTGAACATATGCCATCCGGTATTGATACTATGACAATCTTTGTACATCAGCCGGAATTCGAAGGTATGGAGCAGCAGGTGCTGGCAGACATTCACAGACTTGCCCATCCGGATTCCATTGAAATTGAATCAGACCTTGCGTTAATCGCAGTGGTTGGACGTGGTATGAAGGCTGCAAAGGGAACAGCCGGAAGAATTTTCTCAGCCCTTGCCCATGCAAGAATTAATGTAAAAATGATTGATCAGGGTTCCAGTGAGCTGAATATTATTATCG
>CALWLV010000138.1 GCA_944381595.1 uncultured Roseburia sp. | reverse complement strand
GGGAATCGGATTTGGAAAGACTCTGGAAGATAATCTGAAAGTGATGAATCATCTGGAGAACATTCAGCAGTTGGGTTATCCTGTTCTTCTTGGCACTTCCAGGAAATCCATGATTGGACTGACGTTGGAACTGCCGGTAGAAGAAAGGGTAGAAGGAACCATCGCCACCACAGTAATCGGGGTGATGAAGGGATGTACCTTTATCCGTGTGCACGATGTAAAAGAAAATTATCGTGCCATGAAGATGACAGAGGCCATTTTAAGATCCGACATTTAAGATTGCTCAAAATCCCGGATACGTTTCTGTATCAGAGGATGAATCTTATTTGGTGCAATCTGTTTTAAAGGAACCAGTACAAAATCCCGATTTAACATATCCGGGTGGGGGATGACCAGGTCATCCTCTTCTGTGATCAGGCTGTCATACAAGAGAATATCCAAATCCAGAGTGCGGGGACCCCAGTGAATCAATCGTTCTCTTCCGGCTGACGCCTCGATTTCATGTAGAAAATCAAGAAGTTCCCATGGGGAATATAAGGTTTTTAATTGAATTGCACCGTTTAAGAAATCATCCTGTCTGGTATTTCCGTAAGGTTTCGTAACAATATAATCGGATATTTTGCCTAATCGGCAGAATGGGTTTTCTTTCAATTTGTCTACAGCAAAGTCAAGGTATCCCTTTTTATCGCCCAAATTGGAACCGATACTTAAATAGACCTCATGCCATGCACGTTCCGTATGGATTCCTACATTTTCAAATGGAAGACCGATGGGAGCATGGGGTTTGTACAGGTTCAAACTGACTTTCCACAGCAGAGGATAGGCAAGAAGCAGCTCTTTTGCCAGATAGTCCGCTGCACTTTCAATTAGGAGAAACGTTTTTTCTTTCATTAATTTGGTTATAAAGTGACAAACTTCTCCATAGTTGACAGAGTTTGATAAATCATCGTCTTTTGCGGCCTTCGTCGTGTCTAAATATAATTGTGCAGAAATATAGAAGTCCTGTCCTTCTCTGGTTTCCTCCGGAAATACGCCGTGATGGGCGAAGACTTTTAGTTTATCTATGAAAATATAATGCATCATTTATCCTTTCCGTTCTGTGAACATTCCAATACAGAACAATCCATAAAATTATACAACAAAAACATAGAAAAAACAACAGAATGAAATTTAATGCTTTACAATTCCTGTAGTTTTGTTATATTATATTATAATTAGAATCTATCCGGAAAGGATGGAATGGAGGTAACAGATGGAAGAAGTAAAGACAAAAAATTTTATAGAGCAGATTATAGAGAAGGATTTGGAGGAGGGTGTTTACGATCATATCACAACACGTTTTCCACCGGAACCAAATGGTTATCTGCATATCGGTCATGCGAAATCGATCTTACTGAATTATGGACTGGCTAAGAAATATAACGGAACTTTTAATTTCCGATTTGATGATACAAATCCTATGAAGGAGAAGACGGAATATGTAAAGTCTATTCAGGAGGATGTGGACTGGCTTGGTGCTGACTATAGGGGCGAAGTCTTTTTTGTTTCTTTTTATTTTGATCAGATGTATGAAGCTGCATTGCAATTAATTCGCAAGGGTAAGGCATTTGTCTGTGACTTGAGTGCGGAGGAAATCAGAGAATACCGCGGTACACTGACTGAGCCTGGGAAAGAAAGTCCTTATCGCAATCGTTCCATAGAGGAAAATCTCAAATTGTTTGAGGAAATGAAAGGAGGAAAATATCCGGATGGAAGCAAGGTGTTGAGAGCGAAGATAGATATGGCTTCCCCAAATATGAATATGAGAGATCCTGTAATTTACCGTGTGGCCAGAATGGAACATCATAATACGGGAAACGACTGGTGCATTTATCCAATGTATGATTTTGCACATCCGGTGGAAGATGCGATTGAAGGTGTGACCCATTCCATCTGTACCCTGGAGTTTGAAGACCACAGACCATTGTATGAATGGGTGGTAAGAGAACTGGAATATCCACAGCCGCCAAAGCAGATTGAATTTGCCAAGTTATACCTGACCAATGTAGTAACAGGAAAGCGTTATATTAAGAAATTAGTGGAAGATGGCATTGTGGATGGATGGGATGACCCAAGACTGGTTACATTAAGTGCTTTGAAAAGAAGAGGATTCACACCGGAATCTATCCGTATGTTCGTGGATTTGTGCGGTGTTTCCAAGAGTAACAGTTCCGTAGATTATGCCATGTTAGAGTATTGCATCAGAGAAGATTTGAAACTGAAACGTTCCAGAGTCATGGCAGTACTGGATCCGATTAAACTGGTGATTGATAATTATCCGGAAGATCAGGTAGAATATTTTGATGTGATGAATAATCAGGAAAATGAAGAACTGGGAAGCAGAAAAGTTCCATTTTCCAAGGTATTATATATTGAAAGAGAAGACTTCATGGAGGAACCGCCGAAGAAGTATTTCCGCTTATTCCCGGGGAATGAAGTGCGTCTGATGAATGCATATTTTGTAAAATGCGAAAGTTTCATAAAAGATGAGAACGGAAATGTGACAGAGGTACACTGTACTTATGATCCGGAGACAAGAAGCGGAAACGGATTTACAGGCAGAAAAGTCAAAGGTACCATTCATTGGGTAAGTGCAGCACATGCCATGGAAGCAGAGGTACGTCTCTATGAAAATATTGTAGATGAAGAAAAAGGAAAATTAAATGAAGATGGAAGTCTGAATTTGAATCCGAATTCTCTGACTGTGTTGGAAAAATGTTATATCGAGCCATCCGTGAAGGGAGCAGAAGCATATGAAAGCTTCCAGTTTGTCAGAAATGGTTACTACTGTGTAGATGCCAAAGATTCCACACCGGAACATCCGGTATTTAACCGTATTGTGTCACTGAAGAGTTCTTTTAAGTTAAAATAAAGGTGGAGCTTGATATGGATGAAAAAATAAATGGGAGAACAGAAGCGGATTATGTTTTTGAGAAAACGTATGTATGCCCGGTGTGTGGCACCACGTTTAAGGCATTGCGGGCGAGAACAGGGAGAATGAAACTGCTGGGGACAGATCCTGATATGAGACCGATTTATCAGTCTATCGATGTCATAAAATATGACTGTGTAGCTTGTGAGAACTGTGGATATGCAGCCATGGCAAAAGGGTTTGATGAGATTTCAGATACTCAGATAAAAATAATCCGGAAAGAAATTGCCAGCAAATTCAAAGGTCTGAAACATGCGTCCCGTGTTTATACCTATGATGAGGCATTAATCAGGACAAAACTTGCCCTTGCAAACAGTATGGTAAAGCATGGTAAACTGAGTGACAGTGCATATATATGTTTAAAGATTGCATGGCTTTACCGTGGAAAAAGAAATGAGCTGATTGCTCCAGGGGAGGAGAGAACCCGTCAGCTTTCCAAGCTTGAGAAAGAATATATGAATAAGGCACTGGCGGGATTTAAAGAAGCCAGTACGAAGGAGATGTTTCCCATCGCCGGGATGGATGAGTGGACCTTCGACTTTCTTCTTGCTGAATTATCCAGGGAATGCAATTACATAGAAGATGCAAAGAAATTAGTGTCCCATCTCATTGTGTCCAAAAACGTACCGGAAAGAATCAAAGATAAGGCACGGGAATTGAGAGATTCTATTATGGAGAAAGAAGCCGAAGCATAAAATAAATTAGAAGAAAATAGAAACAAACAATAAAAAGAAAGGCTGACAACCGGTGGTTTGCAATCACCGGCTGTCAGCCTTTCGGAATAAGAAATTACTTTGTCGCATCCTTGTCTGTATCTTTCTCGTCCTGGTTCAAATCAGAAGTAAGAGCTTCTTTTTCCTCATTTGTTAAAGTATCAGATAAGGTTTCCTCTGTTTCTTCTTCTGTATTCTGTTTGATGGATGTATATCCTCTGTTTTCCGAATCAAGATCTTCAAAGTCATCATCATAATCATCTAAATCATCCAATTCATCAAAGTCATCCTGAATAAATGATTTATGATCTTTCAGTTTCTTATAAAGTACAAAACCTGCAGCTGCTACAACACTGAATACTGCTGTAATAGATAAAAATCTGGTAAATTTCTTAGTCATAAAAAAAGTTCCCCTTTCTATATAGCGTTATCTTTATTCTAATACAATTTGTACAAAAAGAAAAGAGAAAAATTATAAAAAAAAAGTGAAGTACACAAAATAGGACTTTAGTACTATTGAAAAAACCATAATATGGCATTACAATACAAATCAGTAAATGAGTAGCACTCGTAAACAATGAGTGCTAACAAATAAGAAT
This sequence comes from uncultured Roseburia sp., assembly GCA_944381595.1. GTDB lineage: Bacteria > Bacillota > Clostridia > Lachnospirales > Lachnospiraceae > CAG-303. Next base: position 1,955 of record CALWLV010000138.1, on the reverse strand, counting down.
TATGAGACAGGAGGAATTCAAAATGTTATTACCATTAGGTGACAGATTAGTATTAAAGCAGGTAGTTGCAGAAGAAACAACAAAGTCAGGAATCGTTTTGCCTGGTCAGTCTAAGGAGAAGCCACAGGAGGCTACTGTAGTAGCGGTAGGTAAGGATGTAAAGGCAGAATTAAAAGAAGGCGATACAGTTATTTACTCCAAATATGCCGGAAATACAGTGAAATTAGATGAAGATGAGTTCATTATTCTGAAAGAGGAAGATGTTCTTGCAGTTGTGAAATAAGTGTTTAGAAAATAAATTTATCAGGAGGCAATGAAAATGGCAAAGGAAATCAAATACGGTGCAGAGGCTAGAAAAGCTTTAGAGACAGGTGTAGATAAGTTAGCAAATACAGTGAAGGTAACACTTGGACCGAAGGGAAGAAACGTAGTTCTTGATAAGTCTTATGGTGCTCCTCTTATTACAAACGATGGTGTATCCATTGCAAAGGAAATCGAACTGGAAGATGCATTTGAAAACATGGGTGCTCAGCTGGTAAAAGAAGTAGCTACAAAGACAAATGATGTAGCTGGTGATGGTACCACAACAGCAACCGTTCTTGCACAGGCTATGGTAAATGAAGGTATGAAGAACCTTGCGGCAGGTGCCAACCCAATCATCTTGAGAAAAGGTATGCAGAAAGCGACTGATGTGGCAGTAGAAGCCATTAAGAATATGAGTGCAAAAGTCAATGGTAAGGAACAGATTGCAAAGGTTGCAGCTATTTCTGCCGGTGATGAAGCTGTTGGTAATATGGTAGCAGATGCTATGGAGAAGGTTTCCAACGATGGTGTTATCACAATCGAAGAATCCAAGACGATGCAGACCGAACTGGATCTTGTAGAAGGTATGCAGTTCGACAGAGGGTATATCTCAGCATACATGGCTACTGATATGGATAAGATGGAAGCTGTTCTGGATGATCCATATATCTTAATCACAGATAAGAAGATTTCTAACATTCAGGAAATTCTTCCGGTATTAGAGCAGATTGTTCAGTCCGGTGCAAGACTTTTAATCATCGCAGAAGATATCGAAGGTGAAGCCCTTACAACTCTTATCGTAAATAAATTAAGAGGTACTTTCAATGTAGTAGCTGTAAAGGCTCCTGGATATGGCGACAGAAGAAAAGAAATGTTAAAGGATATTGCAATTCTTACAGGCGGTCAGGTAATTTCCGAAGAGTTAGGTCTTGAACTGAAGGATACTACCATGGAACAGCTTGGACGTGCAAAATCTGTGAAGGTTCAGAAAGAGAATACAATCATTGTTGACGGATGCGGCAATAAGGAAGAAATTGCAGCAAGAGTATCCCAGATTAAATCTCAGCTTGCAGAAACAACATCTGAATTTGACAAAGAAAAATTACAGGAAAGACTTGCAAAACTTGCAGGTGGCGTAGCAGTGATTCGTGTTGGTGCAGCTACTGAAACAGAAATGAAGGAAAAGAAACTTCGTATGGAAGATGCGCTCAATGCCACAAGAGCAGCAGTAGAAGAAGGCATCATTGCAGGTGGTGGTTCTGCTTACATTCATGCATCCAAGAAAGTTGCTGAGTTGGTTGCTACTTTGGAAGGCGATGAAAAGACAGGTGCAAATGTCATCTTAAAGGCACTGGAGGCACCATTGTATGCAATCGCACAGAACGCAGGTCTGGAAGGCTCTGTTATCGTAAATAAAGTAAGAGAATCTGAGGTTGGAACCGGATTTGACGCTTATAAAGAAGAATATGTATCTATGGTAGATGCAGGTATCCTTGACCCTGCAAAGGTTACAAGAAGTGCTTTACAGAACGCTACCAGTGTGGCTTCCACACTTCTTACCACAGAATCAGTTGTGGCAACCATCAAAGAAGATGTTCCGGCTATGCCAGCAGGAAATCCAGGTATGGGAATGATGTAATATTTATTTACCT
>CALWLV010000137.1 GCA_944381595.1 uncultured Roseburia sp. | reverse complement strand
TAGCAACACCTTTGGTCACTACCGCACCCAACTGATTCAAATCCACAAACTCACTGTATTCCACACCGGATCCAAAGGTTCCGGACGCCTCCATCACTGGATTTTTTAATTCCACACCGGCAAGGTTCACTTTCATATTCATTACAGTTCCACCTCCCTTGCATCAAATACCGGACCATCTTTACAAACCCGTTTATTATGTACATGGGAATGGTCGTCCACTTCTTTGCTCTGACAGACGCAGGCCAGGCAGGCACCTACACCGCATGCCATCTTTTCTTCCAGAGATAACTGTGTTTCAATCTCATGTTTCAGACCAAATGCCTGTACCGCCTTTAACATAGGCTTTGGTCCACAGGAGTAAATCACATCAGCTGTCAATCCATGCTCATCAATGGCATTCATAACATTTCCTTTTGTTCCTGCACTTCCGTCTTCTGTTGCCACATAAACAGTTCCATACTGTTCTAATTCTTTCTTCAAAAACAAATCGCCGTCGCGGTATCCAATAACAGAAATAATCTCTTCCACGCCATTTGCCTTTAATTCTTTGGCCAATTCTACCATAGGAGGAATTCCAATACCTCCTGCAATGAGCATCGCCTTCTTATCTCTTAACGAGAATCCGTTACCAAGAGGTCCGAGAACCGGGATTGTATCTCCGGCACAGTAGTGAGAAAACTCATCTGTTCCCTTTCCAACCACACGGTATACAATACGCAGAGCATTGTTTTTGGAATCTACTTCGCAGATACTGATTGGTCTTGGTAAAATTCTGGACGCATCGCTGCAATACAGGGAAATAAACTGTCCCGCCTTTGCTTCTGCCGCAATTTTCTCTGTAGAAATCCACATACTATATACGCCCGGTGCAATCTGCTCCTGACTTAATACCTTTGTATTTTCTTTATACTTCATGTTTTCCTCCACTATGTGAACTACCCATTGTCTAAAGCCAATGGGCTTCCTGCTTCATCGACCTCGCAACCTACTGTCTCCACAGGCGTTAATTCGGACAGTCCCTGCCCTATATTTTTCCTTTATACTGTAACTTCCACTTTTTGCTACCTTAACCCACCGTCTAAAGCCAGTGGGTTAAGGTAGCCTCATTTCAATCCTACTGCGGTCGTAATATCTTCAATCATATCGATGACTGCCTGTCTGGAGGCATCTCCAAAGTTTGCATCACCGAAGTTTGCATATTTATCCTGCTTATAAGCTGCAATGATTCCTCTGGAAGAATTGACAATTGCTCCCAGTCCATCTTCATTAAAATATGGGGCAAGGTCTGCTGCCTTTCCACCCTGTGCACCATAACCAGGCACCAGAATGTATGTCTTTGGCATAATCTTTCTCAATACTTTACCCATTTCCGGATAGGTTGCTCCTACAACGGCACCAACATAGCTATAAGAATCACCCATATGAGTTTATCCCCATTCCGCTACCTTCTCACCTACGATTTCATACAACGGTCTTCCATCCACCAGTCTGTCCTGGAATTCGCCGCTGCTTGGATTGGATGTCTTTACCAGAACAAAGATTCCCTTGCCAGTTTCTTTACACACATCGATAAAAGGCTTAATACCATCTGTTCCCAGATATGGATTTACGGTTACAAAATCTTCATCAAATGGCACAAAGGACTTACTTCCTACCTGTACCTTTCCCACATGACCTACTGCATAAGCCGCTGATGTGGAACCGATATCTCCTCTCTTGATATCACCGATGACTACAATATCCTTTGATTTTGCATAATCAACCGTTTTCTTAAATGCCTTTAATCCCTCGATACCAAACTGCTCATACATGGCAATCTGTGGCTTAACAGCCGGAATTAAATCATATGTTTTATCAATAATCTCTTTGTTGAACTGCCAGATAGCTTCTGCTGCCCCTTCTAATGTCTCGCCGTATTCTGCAAATGCCTTTTGCTTCACATGCTCCGGCACATAATTTAACATCGGATCCAAGCCTACTACGATTGGCGCGTTAAGCTTCTTGATTTTATCTACTAATTTCTGAATCATATTCTTTGTTCCTTTCTACTTTTCAGCCTGATATACAATTTTTCCTGCCACGATGGTATACATTACCCTGCCTTTGACCTTCCATCCGTCAAACGGTGTATTCTTTCCTTTGGAAGCAAACTGACTGGCATCAATCACATATTCTTTCTCCGGATCAATGATGACAATATCTGCTACTTTTCCCACTTCCAGAGAACCTTTGTCGATTCCCAGAATTTTTGCAGGATTATAACTCATCTTCTCCGCCATCTGCATCGGTGTAATCACACCCTTGTCCACCAATTCTGTGATGGTCAGAGCCACGGCTGTTTCACTTCCTACAATTCCAAATGGAGACTTCTCAAAGCCTTTGGCCTTCTCCTCCGCACTATGAGGTGCATGGTCGGTAGAAATCACGTCCACCACATCATCATGAAGTCCCTGTCTTAAGGCCTCCAAATCCCTTCTGCTTCGCACCGGCGGATTCATCTTGTAATTTCCATCATTTCCCGGAATATCTTCTTCACACAGCGTAAAATGATGCGGACAGACTTCTGCCGTCACCTTCAATCCATCTTCCTTTGCCTCTTTCACCATTCTCATACTATCTTCTGTGGAGCAATGGCATAGATGAAGAGTGGCTCCTGTCTCCTTCGCCAGCAGAATATCTCTGGCTGTGATTACGTCCTCGACAGAATTGGTAATTCCCTTCTGCCCCATATCCGCACTCTTAGCTCCGGCATTCATGGTTCCGCCTTTCACCAAAGTAATATCCTCACAGTGTGCAAATACCGGAACTCCAAGTCTTGCTGCATTTTTCATAGCTTCACGGTATATTCCTGCATTCATAACAGATTTTCCATCTTCACTGATTGCACAGATCCCTGCATTCTTCATCTCCTCAATATCTGTCAGTTCCGTTCCCATCTGTCCCTTCGTAACAGCTCCCACCGGAAGCACATTTAACAATCCTACTTTTTTCGCCTTGTCACATACATACTTCACCACTTCCGCACAATCCGTCACCGGTTTTGTGTTTGGCATCGGACAAATTGTGGTATATCCACCATGCACAGCTGCTCTGGATCCGGTCTCAATATCTTCTTTATACTCCAGTCCCGGATCTCTCAAATGCACATGAAGATCAATCAGTCCCGGCATAACAAAACATCCGGCTGCATCAATCACTTCATCTGCTTCCTCTGTGATACACGCTTCGCATTGTTTAATTACTCCATTGTCAATCAGCAGATCTCTGACTTCGTCGGTACGGGTAGCCGGATCAATCACTCTTCCTGATTTAATTAAGGTTTTCATAGTCCACCTCACTTTTTCTATTTCATTTTTCTTATAAAACCTGACCTTCATACTTTGGTATCATATCATATTCCCAGTTCTTTGACAATCCATATTCTTATGGCTGCTCACGCAGCTGCTGAATAATCTGATTTACAAGACCAACCCTGTTAAATGGAGTCATAATATAATATCCATCTGCAAAATCATTCATACGTTTTCCAATCTCAACACAGATTTCCGCCGCAGTATGCTCTGCTTCCTCTCGCGTCATATCCGTCCGATATCGCTCCACAATTTCCTCCGGTACATGAATTCCCGGCATTTCATTTTGCATAAATACAGCATTCTTCCTGCTTACCAGCGGCATCAGTCCGCAGATAATCTTTGCTCCACTTAATTCTTTCAACTGATATACACGCATGATATCTTCTTCGGAATAAATTGGCTGAGTCAGAAAATAACTACAGCCCGCCTCCATCTTCCGTTTCATTTTGGCCACAATAGCCTGAATGTTTCCTCCGGCATAATTTAATGCGCCTCCATAATAAAACGGCTCTTCTTTAAATATTTGCTCATTCATATTTTTCAGATACTGCATCAGTTTAATCGAATTAAAATCGAATACCGGAGTTATCATATTCCTGTCTTCTCTTGCCAGTGGGTCTCCGGTGATAATCAGAATATTACGGATATCGTTGATGTGGGCTCCCAGAAATGCTCCGTGTACTGCCACCGCATTCCGATCACGACAGGCAATATGAGGCATCATAGTAAGTCCTGTCTTATTCTGAACATAAATGGCAGTTGTGAAAGCATCTGCCCTTGCCTTTGCCATCGGTGAGTCCGATATCGTCACCAAATCCACCTGATTCTCCTTCAACCGGAAAGCACTTTCAATAAATTTGTCCGCACTTTTTCCAAAAGGTGCGTCCAGTTCTACCACAAATACCTTCTCTCCACGATTCAGCTTTTCTATAAATGGATTTTTTTCAACAGAATAAGATTCTTCGCTTTCCTGACGATAGATTTTCTTTTGTCTTGGATTCGGATTAGAATCAATATATTTCCGAAGTTCCCTGATATAAGAAGGACTGGTACCACAGCATCCTCCTATGATATTTGCACCCTTCTCCACCATCTTCCTGACATAACCGGTATAATATTCGGAATTATGGAAATACATATTTCTCCCCATTAATTCCTGCTGATATCCGGCATTTGGCACAACACTGATATTACATTCCCGATGAAAACGTACTTTTTCAAATAAATCGCTCATATGGGCTGCACCGATTCCACAGTTAAACCCAAAGGCATCAATATTTGGTTCTTCACTTAGGGTGTCCACCAGCCTCTGCATATTGTAACCATACTTGGTAAAGCCCATTTTATTAAATACCATCTGCACCAGTACGAAACAATCGGGATTTTTCTTTTTCACATAAGCAGCAAGCTTGATTGCCATATCTACATCGAAAAATGTCTCAAATATAAAATGGGTCACTTCACGTTCCAGCATGAGATCTATAATATTCAGATATTCCAGATATACTTTCTTTTCTTCCTCTTCATTGCTGTACTTCTTCGGACCTATGGTTCCTGCCAGATATACCTCTTTGTGAGATTCCTCGATTGCCTCTCTGGCAATATCCACAGCTTCTGTAATAAACCGTTTTGCTTCCTCTCTGCTTCCACAAAGTTTCTCATTCAGTTCAAAGGTATTGGTTCGTATGATGTCAGCTCCTGCTTCTATGTATTCTTTATGAATTTCCTTCACCCAGTCTCTATGGGTAAAAACAGCTTTTTCCGGACATACTGCTTCCTCTGTTCCAAAATGACGAGCTCTGAAATATGTGCCAAACGCACCATCCATCAATAAAATTTGCTTTTCCAATCGTTCTGTGATTTTCATCTGTTCTATGCTGTCCTTCCTGCTTCTGCTTTTCTCTTATTCACATGGGATGGTTCCATCCAGTAACATACGTATAAAAAGGGTATCACGTATGGTACAGGGAGAAATACACTTCTCTTTATTACTCTCATAAATATGTTCCAGTGTTTCCGACACACATTCAAATCCCATCTCCCGTTCACTCTTGGTCAACGTCAATGGAAATCTGTTTTGCGTTACATTGCAAAAATAATAAAAGGTATGCCGTTCAAACCTCTTCTCCGGATGAAATTTATCTGTCCGGTATTCGATGATTTCCCCAATATCACGAATCGAATTCCTGTCAATTTCCATACCTGCTTCCTCCCGGACTTCCCGGCACAAGGCAGTCATCCGGTCTTCACCGTGTTCCACTCCGCCACCCGGAATTTTATACTCTCCGTTTTTATTTCTCTGCATGACCATTTTGCCATCCTGAATGATAACTGCCCGTACTGTCTGTGCATAAATAAGAGGCATGTCCATTGTATAACCGCCATTATCCAGAATTTTTAATACCTTCATCGAATCATTCCTTCCGTATTTTCTCATCTGTCTAATTTTAGTTATTTTACCACAGATTTGTCTATTTTTCCACAAGAAATTTATCCGGCATAATGTTCCAGCAAGGCTGTCAGTGCAGAACTGCTGCTGCTCTTTAAATAATGCACGGGAATACCGCTTCTTCTGGCTTCTTTCACTGCGGAATTAAGCATTTTATGAGACACTGTATTCGTAAACATAATGACAAGATCCGGACTTCCTATTTTCTTCTTAATCATTCCTGCATTCTTTGTAAAAATTTTGACCTTATGACCATAACCCTTACAGATTTCCTCATATTTACGCTCCATACATTCATTTCCACCGATAATTGTCAAACTCATCTCTATACTAATCCTTTCTTTTTTGTTAGTCTATTCTAACTATAGTAAGATTAGTATATCTTCTTTTTCATAAAAAAGCAAGTTTTTTTATCAAACTATTCTTTTTTTATACAGATAACCTCCCCATAATCCCCGGTCAACTGAAATTTATCCTGAATCCCTTCGGTGACATATACCTGCTTTTCTTCTGTTACAAGGATAATTTCACATCCCCCATAGGTCTGCCAGTACTCCGTTGTTCCTTCCAGCCCAAGGACAAAAAAAGCGGTGGACAATGCATCACAGATGATGCCCTTATCGCCTATGACTGTGACTGATAAAATTCCGTTGTCTGCCGGACGTCCGGTATCCGGATTCATGATGTGTCCATAGACTACACCATTTTCTTCAAAATACCGTTCGTATGCCCCGGAGGTTACCACTGCCTGATTGCTAACCTGCAGGGTTCCAAACATCTCCTCGCTCTGAATGGGATCTCTGATGCCCACATTCCATGCAGTACCATCCGGCCTGTCCCCCAGCGCCTGAATATTTCCGCCAAGGTTGACGATGGCATGCTCCACTCCAGCCTTCTTTAATGCAGCAACTGCCTCATCCCCGGTATATCCCTTGGCAATTCCACCGAAATCAATCTCCATTCCTTCCTGCAAGGTCAGGGTACGATGATTCAGGCTTAGTTTCTCATACCCGGTCTTGCTAAGAAGTTCCTGAATTTCCTCTTCCCCCGGCACACGATACTTGCCTGTGGTAAATCCCCACTCCCGGACAACCGGATACATGGTCACATCAAAGGCGCCACCGGTCTGTGTACTGATTTCTAAAGCCTGTTCCAGGACCTTTGCACATTCTTCTGATACTTCCATCTCCTGTGCTGTCCTGTGATTGATTTGATATATTTCACTCGTTTCATCCGTAACAGAGAATACCTGCTCGATCTCCTGAATCCTATCTGCGGCCTGTTCCAATCCCTGTTCCGCCTCTTCCCCATAGGCTGTCAACGTCATGTAAGTATCCATGGCTATTATGTTTTTCTCAAATTTTGTATCTTCCGGCACATACAGCGACTTCTTTTCACATCCCTGTACAGTGCAGGAAAGCAGAATGATCATAAGACATCCTGCTATTTTTCCTGACTTATTCATATTATCTATGTTTCATTCCTTTTTCATTTTAACCGAGTGCCACATCCAGCATCATCATAACAGTAAAACCAATGGCAAAACTAACCGTACCAATATTGGAATGTTCCCCTTCTGACGCCTCAGGAATCAATTCTTCCACTACCACATAAATCATAGCTCCCGCTGCAAAGGCCAGCAGGTATGGAAGAAATGGCAAAATAAATTCTGCCAGAAAAATGGTAAGCAATGCTCCCAAAGGCTCTACGATACCTGACAATACGCCATAAAAGAACGCCTTATTCTTACTGCTGCCCGCACTGCAGAGCGGCATAGAAATAATGGCTCCCTCCGGTATATTCTGAATTGCAATTCCGATTGCCAATGCAATCGCTCCCATCAATGTAATGGTCTGATCATCTGCCAGCATTCCGGCAAAGACAGCTCCCACTGCCATTCCTTCCGGAATGTTATGAAGCGTCACCGCCAGCACTAACATAGAAGTTTTCTTCAGAGACGCTTTCATTCCCTCCGGTTTTTCTTCATTCACATGAAGATGGGGAATGATTTTATCCAATACCAGCAAGAAAGCGATTCCCAGAAGGAATCCAACTGCCGCCGGAATAAAAGCAAGCCTTCCCATATCCTCTGACATATCCATAGCCGGAATCAGTAAAGACCATACCGAAGCCGCCACCATGACACCCGCTGCAAATCCTGATAATAATTTCTGCAGGGATGGACTAATTTCTTTTTTCAGCATATAGACAAATGCTGAACCCATGATTGTTCCTGCAAATGGAATTAATATTCCAATCCACATATTTCCTGCCTCCTTTTGTGTGATGTATATAGTATAGCATACTTTTTCTATTTAAGGAAATTATATTTTCCGATTGACACAAATATTCATTATGATATCATAGTAATGTTTGGGACAGAACCATCTGCCCCTCATATCAATGTATAATAAGAAAGGATATTTATTATGGGCATTACATTAAAAAACCCTATTTTCTGGACTGATATCCCTGATGTGGACGTGCTTCGCCACGGTGATACCTTCTATATGGTAAGCACCACCATGCACGTACTTCCAGGCTGTCCAATTATGAAGTCAAAGGATCTGGTAAACTGGGAAATCCAGTCCTACATATTTGATACCATTGATGACAATGATATGTACCGATTGGAAAACAAAGAGAAAAACGGCGTCTACGGAAGAGGTCAGTGGGCAACTTCCCTCCGTTATCATGATGGTCTGTTCTATGCCTGTTTCGCATGCAATGAAATGGACAAAACCTATATCTATTATACCGAAGACATCGAATCCGGGAAATGGAACCGTCATACTCTGGATGGCATCTATCATGACTCATCCTTATTATTTGACGATGGTCATCTCTATATTTTCTACAACTGTGGAGATGTGAGAATCAAAGAATTAAAACCGGACGCTTCCGGAGTATTAGAAGGCGGCATTGATCAATTGCTCTTCTCCACTCCAAAGGAACATATCGGTCTTCGCTGTGAAGGCTGCCATGCTTACAAAATCGGTGACTATTATTACCTGATTTTTATCGAATGGCCAACAGACGGTAATGAAAGAAGACGTGAAATCTGCTACCGCTCCAAAAATCTTCTTGGACCATATGAGAGAAAAGTTGTTATGGATGACGACCTTGGATACCACAATAAAGGTGTTGCCCAGGGAGCTATCTTTGATGACGAAAACGGAAACTGGTACTCCATGCTATTCCAGGATCACGATGCGGTGGGAAGAATTCCTTGCATCCTGCCTGTAACATGGGAAGACGGATGGCCGGTATTCGGCATTGATGGCAAGGTTCCTCATGAGTGGGAAGTTCCATTTGAAGCATGGGGCAAATTCGATATGGTCATCAGCGATGACTTCAATCATGCCGAAAATAAACTGGCAAATAACTGGCAGTGGAACCACAATCCGGATCATGCACACTGGTCCTTCACCGAACGTCCGGGATATTTAAGATTAACCACCGGTTGTATCCGTGATGATGTGTTATTCGCAAGAAACACACTGACCCAACGTACCGAAGGACCTTCCTGTCAGGCTACTGTAACAGCAGAATTACAGGGTATGAAAAACGGAGATTTCTGCGGACTCATTGCATTACAAAGCAATTATGGTACTGTGGGAATCAAGATGGAAGATGATAAGAAATATCTGATTATGACAACCAAAGACGGCGAACAGGCTTCTATGCACGGGGAATCTGATACCATTTATCTCAGAGTTCATTTTGACTATGAAGACAGCCGTGATATTGCTACCTTCTTCTATTCTGCAGATGGAACAGAATTTTCCAAAATCGGCGTTGACTTAAAGATGCTTTACACCCTGGATCACTTCATGGGCTATCGTATCGGTATCTTTAACTATGCCACAAAGGAAACCGGAGGATATGTAGATTATAAAAATTTCGAATATCAGAGATTTGAATTGGAAAATTAATAGATAGAAATATAGAAGGAGCCATTGCTCCATAGGTCAATCTATGGGGCAATGGCTCCTGTTTTATTTATCTGGTTCTATGTATCTTTTTCCCAACCCAATAAAAAAATCCGCCAACCATACCGCCAAGTGTATTGTAACACAAGTCCGATAACTGGAATGTTCCTAAGCAGAAAAGCAACTGTGCAAATTCTATGGTCAGGGAACATAGAAATGTAATTTTTGCTGACTTCCACAAAATTTTCCAAACTCGCGTGCTTTCCCCAAGAATCATTTCTGGAAAAGTCCATAATAATAATACCGTAAATGGCATAAACAATAGGAAGTTCTCAATGGCTTCCGTTGTCAATTGACCATACTCATTGTATAATCCCCAGTTTCCCATAACATTGGATAAAGGATTTGCCCATATATTACGATTCAAAAGTGTACGAAACAATATCAAAGATGTATAAAAACATAGGAAAAACAGTTTCCGAAATGTACCGCTTGTTTTAAATATCTTCCACCATTTTTGAAAAACTACTTTCCAACCATGTTCTTTTGCATACAGATACAGAAACATAAACAAGACTGTAATAAGTATTGAAAACCAAAATGGTTGATACAGTGCGATAAGCACATTAGTAATTATTGTTTTTATCATGCTAAGCACTTTTGTTCTCCTTTCTGTAAAAACCTTTTCTCAACGTTGAAAAACAACCAAGAAAAAAACTGTCATCTTACTCACTGGAGATACCTACCAGAAAGCAGTTTCTATTACCAAATTACAATGTCAAAATTTTCAAGAAACTCTGGATAGGTATGGTTTAAGTGCTCTCTAAAATTCCAATATGATGTGCTCAGACCGTTAGCAATATCAACCCCATTGCCAATGATGATATATAGAGTTTTCATAGGAGCATCTCCTTATCAAATCCCTTTCTTATCTTACGGATTGCAATAAATCTTGTTTTATTTAGAATATATTACCAGTACAATAAGTGAATTTCACAAATGCATTTGACTATTTAAAATATCAATAAAATCAAATTGTTCTTCTTAATATCTTTTGATTGTATGCGGTATGAGATCGGTAAGGTTTGGTCTAACAATCCCATGATTATCCACTGTCCAAAAGTCCCCCTTTACCTGTATGCAATTATCAATATCATAATCACCGTAAGTCAAACAAACCGTCCTATATGGTGAATTAACAACTCTCTCAATCAAAAGCTTATTTTCATGTAAATTCCATGAATTTGCAATCACTCTAACAACTTCATGAGCTATCGTATCACTATCTTTAACTATGCCACAAAGGAAACCGGCGGATATGTAGACTATAAAAATTTCGAATATCAAAGATTTCAATTGGAAAATTAAAATATAGAAATATAGAAGGAACCATTGTTCCATAGTTATCAATCTATGGGACAATGGCTCCTGTTTTATTCCAAACAAATCATTCCTGATATCAAATTTCTTTATCAACGTACTATACTGACTGATTATTTGACATAAACAATAAATCCCTATTCAGTTATTCTCGCCAATTATCCTTTTACCTGAAACGGACAAGCCTTAATGCACTGATAACACTGACTGCACTTGCTTTTGTCAATAACTGTCCCTGGTCATATTCTAAACAGCAATACAGTATCCATATGTTACACTTGATGGAATTACTGACTCACTAATTAGCACAGCATATAACATCTACGACAATTCCTTCTCCACCTTATCAAGAGCAGCAGCAATTACTTGATCCATGTCGTAATACTTATACTCTCCAAGCCTACCTCCGAAGATGACCTTCTCCTCAGCATCAGCCAGTGTCTTATACTGAGTGTAAAGTTTTCCGTTTTTCTCGTCATTTACCGGGTAATACGGCTCATCTCCAGGCTTCCATTCAGAACTATATTCACGACTGATCACAGTTTTAGGAATATCATTCCCTTCCTCATCCTTACCAAACTCAAACCACTTGTGCTCAATAATTCGTGTCCAAGGCGTTTCCCGGTCTGTATAGTTGACCGCTGCATTCCCTTGGAAGTTTGGAATATCCAATAATTCTGTCTCGAATCTTACCGAGCGATATTCTAAATAACCAAGTTTGTAACTGAAATAAGCATCGATTGGCCCAGTATAGACTATTTTTTCAGCTAGTGTATCCAGTTCATTCTTGTTCTTTAAATAATCGGTATTTAATCTAATATCTATCCCATTTAATAGGCTCTCAACCAACTTAGTATATCCACCAATAGGAATACCCTGATACAAAGAATTGAAATAGTTATTATCAAAAGTCAGACGCACTGGTAATCGTTTAATTATGAATGCCGGTAAATCTTTGCAATCACGCCCCCATTGCTTCTCCGTGTACCCCTTGACCAGCTTTTCAAAGATGTCACGGCCGACTAAAGAGATAGCCTGCTCCTCTAGGTTTTTTGGCTCTCCAGCGATTTCGGCTCTCTGCTCGTTAATCTTCGCTTCTGCCTCCTGCGGAGTTACAACACCCCACATCTTGTTAAAAGTGTACATATTAAAAGGCATAGAATACAGCTCACCCTTATAGTTAGCCACAGGAGAATTCGTAAAACGATTAAACTCAGCAAACTTGGTAATATAATTCCATACCTTTTTGTTATTAGTATGGAAAATATGTGCACCATATTTATGAACATTGATGCCTTCTACATTTTCTGTGTATATATTTCCACCGATATTTGGTCTTTTATCAATAACCAAAACAGATTTCCCCTGTGCTTTCATCTCATGCGCAAACACTGCCCCATAAAGGCCGCAACCCACTATTAAATAATCATATTTCATCTTACTCCTCCTATATTTCTCTGGTGAATATTCTTATGGTTCAAAATTGCAATACGAAATTTAGAACTCAGAGTTATGGTACTCGTAAATTATCTACTTTGTGCTTGATTACTCAACAATTTTTACACAATCAGAACTAATCCTTTTTATTAGAGTCTTTCATATACTAATTCAAAAGGCTTTCTAGGAGATACTGCATATTTCACAATATCTGTATAATATCCAGCTGGTACAATCAGTGCAATTTCATAACTTTCTGAAATCTGTACTATATCACGCAACTGTTTAGCACGGTCAGTTTCATCGTTCCATAAAAGAGGACAAGCCCCAATGCCCAATGAATGTAAGGATAAAAGAAAGTTCATTGCAAACAAACCGGAATCTACAAATCCCGTATTACTCTCGAGTGGACTTGTATAGCTAGATAAACTGGCAGCAATGATAAACACATCATTTACTATAGAAAATCCTTTGGCTCCATTTTGAATATTAAGCACTTTTTCACAGCGCTCTGCGCCAGTGATATGAAATACTTTTACCGATTGCCTATTGCATGCGCTAGGTGCCAACTGTGCCCCCAGAATCGCCTTGCGAACATCCTCCGGATCCAATGCCATATTTTTGTAATTTCTTACACTATGACGCGTCTTTTCAAATTCATAATAAGTTTCAAAATCACTCTTGAGTAGCTCGCGTTTATCACTGATACGAACACCACAATTCAACGTTTCATTAGCCTGATAACGTTCGTTATTTAAAAAAGAAATGTCCAACACATACTGCTCTGCGCAACTCTTATAGTAACATACTGTCGCGATTGCAGTTTGATATGCCGCATCATCGTATCCCATAAACTTTTTTTCATAGATGCTGAGCAGACGGTCCAACTCCTGTAGCTTTGCCTTACCAAAGCCTTTGCGTGGCTCCGGCAATGAAAAGCCTTTTTCAATCTCATGTGTCAGGATACGAATGTGGGTCACAACATACGATGCGTCACAATCTGTTTTATTCATAACTGAATATCTTTCAAACTTTCCATACTGCTTATTTGCATATGGATACATAGTTCGCATGAATCCTTTGCGATTCAGCATATTTATAATTAATTGTTTAATCATCATTTTTTCCTCATTACGAACAGTGCATGCCGAATTTTACCCAGTCGGATTCGAATCTGAGTTTCCAGTGGTGTATACCACTTTGACCTGAATGTATTAAATTTGTAATCTGCAATCCATTCCATTTTCGGGTTACTAGTTCCGTTTTTCTTTACAAATTCGCGTATTTCTGCCCAAAAAGTAATTACGTCTTCTGCCAATATATTTCGGTTACAAAACCTTTTAACATAATCCTCCGCATTCGAATAATCTGGGGTAAAACCGAATTGGCTCAAATTTTCTCCCATGGTCAGAATCGCCGCTATTGTTCTCAAGCACTTCTCACATTTACAACAATTTTCTCCGTTCCTTGGATGAAAACAAACCTTTAAAGGAATAGTAACACTACCTTCACTTCTCGCTGCAAAAGTTACAATGTTCTCTATCTTGTCAATGCGGTGTTTTTCAAATCCATCATGGAAGCACTGCGTTGTTCCCATCTTTAATACCGAGTCCACAAATGGATAACTAATGCATCTTACCGTACCAATATCTTGTTCCGTATAAGAAGATGCAATATAGTTGGTGGAAACCTTCTCCAAATAGTCATAGGGTGCCAAAAGTGATAGCAAGCCCACACCATGCTGCATTCCGTGCCACCAAGTATCATGAATCGTATTCTTATAGTACTCCGACAGGTACGGTTCATCAAAGCACCAACGGAGTGAAGAACGAATAAAGAAAAATGGTAATTCCAACTCTTCAGAAAACTGTGTTAGATCTCTCTCTATCACCTTGTGATTTTCCATGTCATTGGGATGCACATCTGCTCCCCAGACATTGATAAGCATGGGTTTTTCATCAATGTGGGTCACTAAAGTAGAAACGGCATCCACACCGCCCGAGAAAAGTAAAGCTTTCTTTGTATCGTCTGCCTCGTATTCATTTTTCTCCAGTTGCTTCACCGTCAACTTGCCACCGAATGCCACATCCGGATGCACCCGCCTAAAACCAGCCAGAACATCCTGCAACGAATTGTAAAAAGAATCATCGAGCCGATTTACCACCAGTTCCGTGTTGGAAATCCATACAAGCGGCATCATATTCATTACAAATGGTACTACCAAAATGGACTCAGGCACCTTACTCAAATCATATTGCTCTGGGTACTCATAAAAAAAGTTTAAGTCACTGGAAAAATACTTTTTAATTTCCTCTGAAACTGTGTACGAAAAATCCACTCGGTTTTTTCTTGTTTCAATCGCATTCAACTTTATAATCGGCATTATTTCATCCTCCTTTGCAGTTTATTAAACATCTGATTCTTCTGTTCTTTATTCAACAAAAGAACGGCATTAACAATCAAGCTCAGCACCGCAGTTATGATACATAGTACAAAGAACGTAATCCAACCTGTAATCGGCACTAAAGTGCGCAATAACACCGATATAATAGATACGATTACAACCGAAATCACCGATTTCCCGATTTCTGGAAAAAACGTAAAGGTTGGAAATCCTAGCATTTTTGCCGCATAGGGTGCCACAAAAGCCACATTACGCAAAATACCAATGACCACACTACAGCATACCACAGCAAAAACACCTATCGTTGTGAAATTCACCAAACCTAAAACTGATATTGTAGATAAAACCCCAGATGCAAGCATAACCAATGCCAAAGGCTTTACCTTATTTGCCACCGTAAATAAGTTATACACCGCATTCATAGGTGTTGACACTACATATAATACACATGACAACGTACTTAATATCGTCACTATCTGTACATTTTCATTTGGGATCCACAATTGATAAAAGTCCAATCCAAATGCCATAATGATTCCAATTGGAATACTGATGATTACGCTTAAGAGAGTCATTGAAGATTTAGTTGCTTTCTTTAGCTCTTCCATCTGCCCCTGTGCATATAGAATTGTGTAATTCGGCATAAAGACAGAAGACACCTTTACAAGCAAAGATGCAATGATTGCTGGCATTGTTTTTGCAAAGGATAAATCATTCATGGCCGCAGCACTGATTAGAACATTTGAAATAATCAAATCTAAACCATCTAACAGAATCTGACCAAGTTTTTGGATCGTGTTCCATATACCTGCAGATACAATTTCCCATACCATTTGAAAACTAACCATATTCGGTTTGAACCGAAATTCTGGTAAGATTTTCACTTTAATTACCTGATTGCCCACGATTGTAATAATCCCAACAATAAAGCCTGTAAGCCCTATATAATAAACGTGTGGAGTCATAAGAGCAAATAAAAATAGCAACATGCCTGCACGGGTCACATATACAATCATCTCGATGTAATAGGTCAAATCCAATCGGTTCAAAACAAAGGTCACAACACTGTTTGCCGAAAAGCAAATTGTCATTAAAAAACTAAAGAAAGAAAACGCAAACAAAATCTTAATATCCAGTAGGCTTTCTGCTGGAATGGAAATAAGCGAATCCAGGTTTAAAATTGCTAGACTCATTGGCACAACCAATACTGCTGCAATAATAATATTGGCAGCCATGACCGAGCAATAATATTGATGTGCCTTTTCTTTATTTCCCTTATTAAATTCAATGGATATGAACCGACTGGCCATAGAATCAAGAGCAATTGTAATCAACTGGGCATACCCTATAAAATCATTTGCAAGTTTAACATAACCATATGTTCCTGGTAAATGTTCTGATACATATGGCGTAATTAAAAAATTTATGCCATAATTAATTACAAATGCGCAAAAACTTAATACCAAACTAAGAAATATCTGTTTTTTTCCCTTCAATATATTTACTCCTTTATATTTCTCGTTAACCACAGAAGCGATTCTCTTTTTTCCGTTTCTATTTGAGAATTAATATTATCATAAGAAATTTCTTTTTGTAAAATAAGGCTTAAATCATAATTTGAGCTATTCCTACTCTCAAGAGAAAAATGTTCTAACAGATCATTTACTTTACAATTGTCTCTTGCATATGATGCAAATTGTTTATTATATTTAATTGAAAAAACTGTTCCATGGAAAGTAGAGGTCACTACATAAGTTGCATTTTGCACATAACCTAAAAATTCTTTAGCAGAACATAAGGAAACTTGATCGCACCATCGTTGCTCGAATCCCACACTGACAGTTTTCAAATTTTTAGCTTTTGCAAACATTGTAATTTCCGTAATCTCATCTTCCTCAAATTGATAGCCATATACCATAATATAGTTCTTTTTTTTAACTGGACTTGCTTGAAAATCCCATAAGAATGTAGGATCTAATACTCGAATTGGCTGCTTGTTACTTATTTTAGTTACCAATTCCTGAGTCATTACATCTCGCACTGAAATTTCATTCAGTTCAATAAATGGTGTATTTCCATATTGTTGTATAAAGTCTGAACTTGTACTGCGATTACAGCTTATAGCATATGCAATTTTTTTGTTAGACTTAAAACCAATACCAACATAGCGTCTGCTATGTTGAAAATCAGGGTTGCGGACATTCCATAACTCATCACTTCCTATTACAATCAAGTCAAAGCATTCGTCAAAATCTCCTACTTTATACTGATGAATATACTTTTTATATTCTTTCCAGTATTTCCATCGCTTATAAATAATCAAGGGATTTTTTGAAAAAGGCTTAAATAGACAATTTAAAAAGCTATCTTGCTCCTCAGAAAGTATTTGTACACTATCATCACCTGCTATTTTATTTAAGATGCCATACAAGGCTTGAGCTTGCAACTGTGTACCATAATTTCTGGCTTTATATATAGTAAATAGTGCAATCTTTTTCATTTTCTTTTATTCCTTATTTTTTTTAATCTAAGTAAACAAGAATCCACGAGTCCAGCAAATACTGGAACGTAATAATACATATAAAATAAACTGTTGACACTCCACGAGTATCTTTTAAATAAT
>CALWLV010000136.1 GCA_944381595.1 uncultured Roseburia sp. | reverse complement strand
TTTTTCAAGGCATAGTACCCGCTATGTCCAATGTTTATGTCCATTTCTCGTAAATTTCTTTTCCTGCACGATATTCAGTTGTCAAGTTTCGATTAGAATCTCATTTATTGAGATTCCGAGAAGTTATTCTTTTTCTATGCCTTATGCCCTCCAATCCGTCCGTTACGGTCTTTCGCTGTTGCCCCCTCCTGAAGGTTCATACCTTTTAATATTGCATTTTTTCCATATTTCTTCTTAATACTTAACATAGCTTGTTGCATACGCTTTTCTTTTTCTAATTCCGCTTCTTTTTCTTCTTGTTGCTTTTTTAATGTTTCATAATCGGTAAAAAGATCCAACTGTTCATACTGCTGCCCATTTTCTACTGACTTTTCATCCACCACATGATTTGCAGATAAATTAATTCTTCTAATAAGTAAATCCTTATCTACAATACGGTCATATAAGTCTGTCACTGCCTGCAACAACATGGTGGAAGAAGATGTCTTCCTGTCAAGATTTTCCGTACCATGTGCATGTTTTGGGATATTGCGGCCATAATTATCTTTCGTAACCGGGCCTTTGTATTTTTTCCGTCGTTCAGGATCCGTCAGATTCTCAATATCATATCCCACTGTCAATACAAGCTGATCCGTAACAAGCCCCTTGTCCACCAAATCCAGGGCAAGACTGTCTGTCATTTCTCGCACAACAATTCTTGCTTTTTCAAAAGTATATGGACACTGCAGAACTTGTCCTGCGCCCAAACTATTTCTCATTGGTTTATATGCCTTGATATCCGAAATCCTGCAAGGTTCCCATCCCCATGCATGATCAATCAGCAATTCTGCGTTGATGCCAAATAACTTATAAAGCAGATCCTCATTGTAATATTCGTTCGGTTTTCCAATGGAACATCTTGCAATATCTCCCATTGTATAAAGTCCATGTTCCTCCAATTTTGCCGCATATCCGCGCCCTACCCTCCAAAAGTCCGTAAGGGGCCTATGCGACCATAATAATCTCCGGTAAGACATTTCATCCAACCGGGCAATGCGTACTCCATTTCTGTCTGCTTCCATATGCTTTGACACAATATCCATTGCAACTTTACTCAAATAAAGATTTGTTCCGATTCCGGCAGTGGCAGTTATCCCAGTTGTTTTTAATACATCCTGTATCATCGTCATTGCCAGTTCATGAGGATTCATCTGATAAATACCAAGATACTCTGTTGCATCGATAAATACCTCATCAATGGAATAAATATGAATATCCTCAGGTGCAACATATTTTAAATAAATCTGATAAATCTCAGTGCTGATTTCTATATATTTCGCCATTCTGGGAGGTGCAATCAGATAATCTATCGCATATTCCGGTGAAGACCGAAGAACGGTAGCTTCAATGGACTTGCCTGTGAACTTTCCTTCCGGTGCATACTTTTTTCTCTGAATATTTGCCGCCTTAACCTTTTGCACAACTTCAAACAGCCTTGGTCGTCCTGGAATCCCATACGCTTTCAAAGCCGGTGATACTGCCAGGCAGATTGTTTTCTCTGTGCGGCTTGCATCGGCAACCACAAGATTGGTGGTCATAGGGTTAAGTCCACGATCCATACACTCCACGGAAGCATAGAACGATTTTAAATCTATGGCAATATAACTTCGTTTTTCCTCTGACATTTCTACATCTTTCCTCATTTTTCCAAAAATACATTCATATTTCACTTCTCTGTCCTGATGATTCTTAGATTATAACATTTTCATTTTATCTCTGCAACAGACTGCTGTTATAAGTATATTTTGAAATTTTCGAAAGAATATACAATTATGTATTTACTTTTTTTCATAAATCTATTACAATACAGTGTTTGACTAAGAAATATAAAATGAAAGGATGAATAATATGTCGCAAGATACGATGAAAAGTATGACCGAAGGAAAGCCCTTTTCCCTCATTATGGGATTTGCCTTTCCGGTATTTTTAGGTCTTTTATTCCAACAGCTTTACAACATGGTTGATACCATGATTGTTGGAAAATTTTTAGGAGAGGATGCCTTAGGTGCCGTTGGTGCCACCGGTTCTTTAAACTTCCTGATTATTGGTTTCTGTACTGGTGTCTGTAACGGATTTGCCATACCGGTTGCTCATCAGTTTGGTGCAAAAAAGGATTCCAATCTTCGCCGTGTTGTGGCAAACAGTGTATGGCTCTGTGCCATATTCTCCATTATTATGACAATTCTAACCGTGGTATTCTGCAGAAATATTCTGACCTTTATGAATACACCGGAAGAACTGATTAACGATTCATATAAATACATTGTTGTGATTTTTGCCGGTATTCCCGCAGTATACCTGTATAATATGGTAGCCGGTATTATTCGTTCCCTTGGAGACAGCCGTACTCCGGTGTATTTCCTTGCCCTTGCCTCTGTGATTAACGTTGTACTTGATATCACATTTATCTGTGCATTCCATACCGGAGTGGAAGGTGCCGCATATGCAACTGTCATTTCACAGGCTGTATCGGGCATTGCTTGTGTGATTTATATGAAAAAAAAGTTTCCGATTCTTAAGATTTCCAAAGAAGAGTGGGCTTTTCATCCAAAATGGGCAAAAACCTTATGCAGTATGGGAATCCCTATGGGACTGCAATATTCTATTACCGCAGTTGGAAGCGTTATTTTACAGACTTCTGTTAACAGTCTTGGAAAGGTATATGTAACTTCTGTCACTGCTGCCCAGAAGCTTGCTATTTTGTTCTGGTGTCCATACGATGCCCTGGGGACAACCATGGCAACCTATGCCGGTCAGAACGTAGGTGCCGGAAAATTGGATCGTATCGGCCCGGGTATGAAAACCTCAATCAAGATAGCCGCTGTATATACCGTGTTCGTATTTGCTGTCTTGAATTTATTTTCCTCAAAGCTTCTGCTTTTATTTGTCAATGCAGACAGTACCACTATTATCAAAAATGCAGGAACCTATATCTTATTTGGCAGTAGTGCTTATATCCTGCTTGCATTGGTCAATATTGTCCGTTTTACCATTCAGGGACTGGGATTCAGCCAATTTGCCATTCTTGCAGGTCTTTTAGAAATGATTGCAAGAACCATTGCCGCCTTTGGTCTTGTTCCTTTTCTTGGATATACCGGCGTCTGTCTTGCAGACCCACTGGCTTGGATTTTTGCTGATTGCTTCCTTATTCCTGCCTTCTTCCGCTGTATGCGGGTGTGCAGAAAACGTATGGAACAAGCATAAAGATTTTTAATTCTGACTTTTTTTCTTGCACATAATTTTACAAAATACAACCGCTGCTGCGGTGCTTACCATGGTTGCCAATATGGCAGGTCCTACAATTGCTGCAGGATACACACTTCCATATTGGCTCCGGTATGCCACCATGTTAATTGGTATCAGTTGTAACGAAGATACATTGATGACCAGAAACGTACACATCTCCCTGCTGGCAGTTTTCTTATCCTTTTCCAGTTTTGACAATTCCTCCATGGCTTTGATTCCAGATGGCGTAGCGGCTCCGGATAATCCGAAGAGATTCGCTACAAAGTTTATGGAAATATACTCCAAAGCCTTGTGATTTTTAGGAACTCTTGGAAATAGAAATCTGATAAACGGTCTCATCCATTTTGTTACCGTTTTCATTAATCCTGAATGACTGGCAATTTCCATTAATCCACACCAAAGCCCAAGTACCCCCGCCATGGTAAGCGAAAGACTCACTGCTTCTTTTGCCCCCTCCATCATGGCATCTCCCACAGCTGCCGTATTGCCCGTTACAATTCCATATGCTGCTCCAGCCACAATCATAATTCCCCAGATCCAGTTTAACATTGATTCTACTCCAATATAACACTCCGTATATCTTATTCACGTCTCTTCTATTCTATCTCACATTTCTGAAATTTTCATTACATTACCAGACAAATCTACAATCAAATCCTCATGGTCTTTTCTTCCCTGAAACCACATAGGATTATCTTTAATCTGTGAAAAATTATTGGTAAAATAGATATACTCCCTGCCTTCTTCTAATAAATGAAAGGGCAGAATTTTCTCAAATTCAATTTTCTCCTTTTCGGCATACCATGAATAATTCATAATTTCTGCTATTTTAAGATTCACCTTTTGCAAAAATTGTTTGATTTTAATCATTCCTGAAAAATTCATGACGACATATAATTTAGCAAAATGAGTTTGATCCATTTGTCTTCTGATCAATTCCTCCATTTCATATAATCCATATTTGTGCTCCTTTTGTATCATGTCATATATCAGATCAAATCCGGTCTCATACTCTCTTCTCTGAATACTTTTTGACATATCATATGCTTTCGCTTTGTGATTATAGTAATTGACGTACCCCTTTTTCGTAATTCTCATAGTAAGTTCACGGCCCATCCATCCATATGGCAAATCCGTGCGGAAACCTCCCAATTCCTCGAACGCATAGCGGTTTATTGCCATAATCGTAGTTACCAGAGCACTCCGTTCAAACGACTGATTTACAATCTCATCCTCTGCAAAACGGTTCTGAAGGGCATGACCGGAACATTTTTCAGAAAAAACATATCCCGTACTCTGCACCAGAGGAGAATGAAATTTAATAATCAATGGCTGTACTGCCAGAATTTCCCCCTCTTCCAAAGACTTCATCATCTCCTCCAGACACCCATTCTCCAGACAAATACATGTATCAAGAAATATCAATGCATTACAGCCAGCAATCTCTGCCGCCTCATTATACACCGCTCCTTTATTGCGAATATCAGAAACAGGAAAATATACCGGAACCACCGATTGAAGAAGATATTCCGCCATCTGTCTTACCTTGTATTCTTCCGATTTTTCATATGCCAGAATCAATTCATAAGCCTGAATATTTTCATACTTTGCCAGCATATATAAAAAATTTTTTTCCTCCATACATTCCATATTTAAGATAATTAAAATGCTCCCTTTTTTATTCAATTTCGTTTTTCTCCTCTATCGTTTTTATTTATTATACCTGTCTTTCTTTTCATGTTTCTTACAATGTCAATATTTGATATATTCTGGTATATTTTGTCCGATTATATACTATAACCAAAGATTTTTCCTTTAATATACCATTTCTTTTTCCCAATTTTTTCAATAAACTATATCTATTCACGTGAAAGTATTTGAGAGAGGAAACATGAAGATTCGTTATTCATCAGAAATTAAAGAGATTGGAAAAATAATAAAAAATTTAAGAAAAGCAAAAGGACTTACGCAGTTACAATTATCTGAATTCTGCTGCCTTTCTGACAGCCATATTCGCAATTTAGAGAATGGTACTGCGCATCCAAGTCTGGATGCATTAGTCAGAATCAGCAATGCATTGGAAATTCCGTTAGAAAAACTAATTCCAAATATAGGGGAAGATTTCAGTCCTACATTATCTCAAATAGAAATTCTCAATGGTCTGACTGAGAAGCAACAAATTTCTTTTATAGAAGTACTGGAGGATATTAAAGAAAAAGGGGGTTTTATAAATGAAAAATAGTGTCATCGATTACAGTTCCCTGGGCAAAAGAATTAAAAAATGCCGACTGGAACACAATCTATCTTATAAAGAATTATGTCACTTGTCTAATGTAAGCGAAAAAACACTCAGAAACATTGAAAGCGGTAATTCAAGTGTTTCTGTTACAAATCTCATTAGTATTTCTAATGCCCTGAATGTCTCGCTTGATTATCTGCTTATGGATACCTTGACCAATAAATCTTCAGCCATTAAGTTTATGATGAACCATTTATTTGAAGATTTAAATGAAAAAGAAACAGAGATTATGATAGAAACAGGGCATCTTTTAAACAAACAATTTTTAAAGATATATTCCATTCATTCATGATACATGTTGCCATTTGTGACAGGGATGCTTCAACCTGTTGCCATATTGAAGAATTGATAAAGGACAGTTTCAAACATTTTCAGATATATTTTGAAGAATTTTCCAACAGCATCGAGCTTTACCAGAGTGTCTGCGAACATATCTTATTCGACATTATTTTTATGGATATTTCTTTTGAAAAAGAACAGGGAATTTCCGTAATATCACATATTCGTAATACTTATGGGAAAAACATCATTGTCATCTACCTGTCACACTCTTCTCATCAGTTACCATACATATCTGACATGATAGATACCCATCCTTTTGCATTTCTTTCCAAACCAATTAATCAAGATATATTAAGGTCCAAATTACTTTCTGCTTTTCACGAACTCTTTCCAACCAATGGTTTTTTTGAATTTAAAACAAAAGGAAAAATTTGCAGAATCCCACTGGATCACATCATATATATCGAAAAAACCGGTCGCATTTTGAATATTAATACCAAAACGAATGTTTACACTACCTATTGCAAAATAGATGATGTATACCACAATTTAACCAAGAAAACCAACGCTTTAATTCGAATTCAATATTCCTATATTGTAAATATGAGGTACATCACAGAATATACTTCATACAGTATCTTTATTGGAGATATGGAACTGTCCATATCCAAAAACTACCGTTCCAAATTATTTCAATCTTTCAGAACAAATAGCGTATAATATTCCATGATACAAAAACGCTGCACGTGAAGAAAACTATATACCAAAAACGGGTAAGAATTCAACAGACTTCTTACCCGTTTTCCTATGCCGATTTAAAAAATATCGTACCTTATTTCATTACATGAATCTGTGCATATACATCCCGTTTGGAAATACCTCTATCCTTTGCCACTTTTTTCATGGCATCTTTCTCGCTCATTCCCTGGGACACATACAAATCCATATGTTCTTCCAATGACATTTCTCTGTATCTTTCCTGAGATTCTTCCTCCAGTTCTGCAAAAGATTTTCCCCGGATTACCAACACATATTCTCCCTTAATTTCCAGATTCTCATACTTTTCAATCAAATCAGCCAGCATACCTTTCTCTGCACGCTCATGAATTTTTGTCAGTTCCTTACACAACGTAATTTCCCTGTCACCCAATACTTCTAACAATTCTTTCATCGTCCGAAGCAGGTGATGAGGTGCTTCATACATGACAATGGTTCGAGTTTCATTTTTCAAATCATTTAATACCTGCTGACGTTCTTTCTTATCCGACGGCAAAAAAGCTTCAAATGCAAATCTTCTGGTAGGAAGTCCTGACATAGTCAGTGCCGTAATGCAGGCCGCCGGTCCCGGAACAGAACTTACCTCAATTCCAGCCTCATGGCACTGTCTTACCAGTTCCTCTCCCGGATCTGAGATTCCCGGTGTCCCCGCGTCTGTAATCAACGCAATATTTTTTCCTTTCTGCATCTCCTCCACCAGATATCTGGCCTTATCCACTTTGTTATACTCATGATAACTTGTCATCGGAGTATATATATCAAAATAATTCATTAAATTTCTGCTGTGCCTGGTATCCTCCGCTCCAATTAAATCCACTTCTTTCAGAATACGAAGTACACGATATGTGATATCTTCCAGATTTCCAATGGGAGTAGCACACAAATATAATTTTCCTGCCATTTCATTCCTCTTTCCTAGAATCCATAAATCTTTTGGATTTGTTTGGAATATACACCTTTTTCTTCAAAAACAATCATTGGTTCTTCCACCTTCAACATGGATTTTCCTCCTTTGACCGCCTCAATCAAAACCATGTTTGCATCCTTATCCGCATAAGGATGCACAAACTGCATCCGCTTTGGCTCCAAATGATAGGATACCAAAACCGAGATAATCTCTATCAGACGTTGAGGCCGGTGTACCAGATAAAAGCGTCCGCTTTGTTTTAATACCGCAGAAGCCTCTCTGACCACATCTTGCAACGTACATAATACTTCATGCCTTGCAATCGCCTTAGGAAGATTTGGGTTCTTTAATCCATGATTATCCCTCATATAAGGGGGATTACAGGTCACTACTTGAAACGTTCCTTTTCCAAATATTTCAGAAGCCTGACAGATATCTCCCTGAACAATATCTATCTTATCTTCCAGGCAATTCAGTTCTACACTGCGTCTTGCCATATCCACACTCTCTGCCTGAATTTCCAATGCAGAAAAATGTTCTCCTTCTGTTTTTGCCTCCATAAGAATGGGAATAATACCTGTTCCCGTTCCCAGGTCCAAAACACGTTCATTTTTATACGCTCTGGCAAATCCCGATAATAAGACTGCATCCATCCCAAAACAGAATTTTTCCCGGTTCTGAATAATCTGATAGCCATTACGCTCCAAATCATCAATCCGCTCTCCTGGTAACAGCTTAATCATCAAATTTCGACTTTCCTTCCTTTTTCTCCAGTTCTTCTAACTGTTTCAACTCTTCATCATTAATTTTATCATTATCTTTTCTTTTCTTTTTTCGGAATTTCAAATCATCCACTTTATATTCCCGGATTTCCTTCTCGTCATTTATATCTACAATGACCTTTACCATTTGTTTTAATACATTGACAGAAGAAACCTCTCCTCTCAATCCATCTATGGTAGTCACAGTCTCACCAATGTTTGGCAGTTTTGAATTCAAATACACATATGCCTCTTCCTCATTCTTCAAACAGCACATCAGTCTGCCACACACCCCTGAAATCTTGGTAGGATTTAAAGAAAGGTTCTGTTCTTTGGCCATTTTAATTGACACGGGTGCAAAGTCCGACAAATAGGAACTACAACAAAGTGGTCGTCCGCAAATACTGATTCCACCTAACACTTTCGTCTCATCCCGAACACCAATCTGACGAAGCTCAATTCTTGTCTTAAATACTGCTGCAAGATCCTTTACCAACTCACGAAAATCGATTCTTCCATCTGCGGTAAAATAAAATAATACTTTATTATTATCAAAGGTATACTCGGTTCCGATTAATTTCATATCCAATCCATGTTTCTTAATCTTCTCCAGGCAGATTTCCGTAGCTTTCTGCTCTTTCTCCTTATTTTTTCGCTCCTGCTCATCATCCTCTTCCGTTGCAATACGAATCACAGACTTTAATGGCTGAACCACCTTATCCTCTTCCACTTCCTTTGGTCCCAATACAACATTACCATATTCTATGCCTCTTGCCGTCTCCACAATCACATGTTGCCCCTGCTTTATATCATAATGAGCAGGACTGAAAAAATAAATCTTTCCTGCTTTTCGAAATCTCACACCAATAATCTTTACCATAATAATCTATCAACCTCCATATAAAAAATTATCTCTGATATTCATAAACAACATTTCCAGCACCAGTTCAAAATTTGCATTTGCCTTTAGCTGTGTTCTGACTTTTGAGATACTCTGAAATATCTTTTCTATTCCGGAATAACCAAGCTTCTCTGCCTGTTTTTGAATATTCTTTTCTTCTTTCCGGAATAACAAACTTTCTTCTTTTCCGGATACCTTATATAGTAACACATCCCGATACCATAATTCCAGTAAATTTAAATAATTACCAATATTTTCTTTTTGTTCTTTTGCAATTTCTTTTACGCAACTTCCCATATCCGCAGCTGTCATCTGTGGAATATTTTTTACCAGACGAAGTACTTCTTCTTTAAAATGAAAAAAATCATCCGAAGAACACATGTCCCTGGCCTTTCCTATATTTCCACCTGAAAACAGAGCTGCCTCTTTTGCCCGGTAATCAACGATGCGTTCCTTTATTTTTAAATATTCCTCTATTCTGCTGTAAGCAACAGGGACTGTATCCATAACCACACAACGAGATAAAATCGTCTGTAATAACATTTCTTTATTGGTGGTAAGAAGTATCACCAGTGCATAAGCAGGAGGCTCCTCTATCGTCTTCAATAGCGCATTTTGAGAAGCTGCCGTCATCTTTTCCGCTTCATCGATAATATAAATTTTTTTCTTGTACTCATAAGGCTTAATATCAATATCTCGATTCACCTGCTGTCTGATATCCTCCACAGAAATACTGGCAGGTTTTTCATGTGTTACCCAACGGATATCCGGATTATTTCCGCTTAAGCACTGCTTACAGGAATGACATTCCATACAAGGTTCAATTCCGCCCTTTTCACATTGAACCGTCATGGCAAAAGCTCTGGCTAACATCTTCTTTCCCATTCCTTTTTCCCCATTCAAAATATACGCATGGGAAATTTTATCCATCTCAATCGCACGTTGAAAATGTTCAATTATTTTTTCCTGACCAATAATTTCCTTAAACCCAGCCATTTTTGCCTCCTCAAGTAAATATGTCCAAAAGCAGTCCCTGAATTTCTCCTATCTTATTTAAAATTGCAATATTATCCTTCTCTTCCTTCATAAGTTCCTGTGCCAGTTCATCCAAATTTTCATCTACCAGCCGGATAATTCCGTATACCCGGTGTCTTCCTCTCCGATCCAGAAAATTTTCCCTTGTAAATTCATGAGAACGGTACACCACTTCATTCAGTACTTCCCTTATCAGTTCCCGGTAACGTCTCATATCCCGGATATCTTTCTTTTTTGAAATCTTCTTTCCCTGTTCATGAATCTGGGACAATAATCCTCCGATTCGTTCCTGAAGTTCCTTCTCTTGAATATTACTAACCAACATAAACTGAAACGTATCGTCCTTTGCCTGTGTGGCTCTGGCTGTTTCCAAATTGGGATTCGTAAGAATCTCTGACACTTTCATCTGATTAATATGACTATCCATTCTATCACCTGCCCATTTTATCTGTCCGTTTGCCGTTCCTTGATATATTGGCATATTTCATCCAGACAAATCGAAAACTCCAAATTGTGAAATCTTTTCTTAATCCCACATTTCTCTATATTCTCTTCCTTGAAATCTTCAGCATCTGCCAGAAAACGCCTGCATACTTCTGCATACCCCGGCTTCTCCTGCTGTTCTTCCCGTTCTATGGCTCTTTTTAACCGAATGCCATCCTCTACTTCAATATAAATAGGAACTACCTTATCTTCACCGTAATAATCCCTTATTTTTACATAAGACTCCAGCGTACCAATTAACAAATAATCGGGACCATTCTCTATCACTTGTCCATCATCTGCCGTAAAATAATACCAAATACCATGAACAGTATGATAAACCCGTTTCTCAATCATTTTCCCTTCGGATTCCAATTGATTCATCTTCTCTACTGTCACAAAGAAATACTCTCGTCCATTCTTTTCATGTTCTCTGGCTGGTCTTGTAGTATATCCCACAAGTGTACGAAGATGGGGCATTTTTTCTCTTACTTTGGAAAATAATGTATCTTTCCCGGAAGCACTTTTCCCCATAAAATAAAATATATTGCTCATATTTCCTCCAATCCACCTTATCATAACACAAAACGGTGGATAACTCCATAAAAATCAAATGAAAAAGTGGACATTCTTATATCTCTTTCACCACACAGATATTCTTAACACTACTGTCACTTAATCCCTGAACCGGTAGCTTCTCCTTCTTATATCTTTCTATCAAATAAAGAATTTCTTCTGTAAACACTTCTCCCGGTACAAGAATAGGAATTCCCGGCGGATATAAATATACAAACTCCTTTGAAATCTTTCCGACTGCATCCTTCAAAGGAACAATGCTACCATTTGCTTCATATGCTTCTCTTATGGTTTTACACACCACCGGCATGATGGACATACCAGGAAATCTTCTTCCTTCTTCATGCCTTATCTCTGTTTCCTCATCCAATTCCCTCAAAGCATCATAAAGACGATTCAGTCCTTCTCTTGTATCAAAAACAGACGTCATAGCTATCACATAACATTCTGCAGCCATTTCCATTTGCAGGTGATATTTTTCCAGCAATACAACATATAATTCTTTTCCCGTATCATATCCTGCCTCTGGTATAATCACAAGTTTTGACCGATCATAATCAAACATTTCCTTCCAGTTCTCTTTGGACAATAAGGAAAAATGTTTTAAATTCTTGCATTTTTGCCTGAATTCTTCCAGCATGGACACATAAGAATCATAATACGGTTCTCTTTTATCCCTGATAAATTCCATACACCAGTCAATACTGGACATTAAGATATACGATGGACTGCTGGTCTGATATATCTGAAGATAATGCTCTATTGTATTCGTATCAATTCTACTGTCTTTTCCAACGTGCAGAATAGCCGTCTGCGTCAGGGAAGGCAATGTTTTGTGGAGACTCTGAATTACGACATCCGCATCTTTCATCAATGCTGACTCCGGAAAGTAAGAATGAAGTCCAAAATGAGCTCCATGTGCTTCATCTACAATGAGAGGAATTCCTTTTTTATGTACGATTTCAGCAATTTTCTTTATATCACATACAACCCCCTCATAAGTTGGCGATGTAAGAAAAACAGCACCAATATCACCACAATTCTCCAGTGTTTCCTGTATCTGTTCAGGAGAAATATCTCCATTGATACCATATTCATTTTTATATTCCGGGTAAATATATACGATGTTAAGATTTAATAAAAAACAGGTATGATAAGATGCCTTATGAGAATTACGTGCCATCAAAATAGTTTTATTCTTTTCTGTGGCTGCTGAGATAGCTGCCATAATTCCACATGTACTTCCATTAATAAGATAATAGCTTTTCCGTGACTGATAAAATAAAGACGCCGCTTCCATCCGACTTTTCAGAATGTCTTCCGGATGATGGAGATTATCAAATCCATCTATTTCTGTGATATCATAGGAAAAAGGTAATAATTCAGTATCCACGTTCTTACTGTTTCTTTTATGTCCAGGCATATGAAATGGATAAAAATCAGAATGACCATAAGTTTCTAATTTCTGATATAGTGTTTCTTCTTGTTTTTTATCTTCATTCATATACTGATGTCCTTTTATTCTAAAAAATATATTTAAATACAAAAAGTGCCCAGTTCCGGAATCGAACCAGAGACACGAGGATTTTCAGTCCTCTGCTCTACCAACTGAGCTAACTGGGCAAAGAGTTGCGGGGATAGGATTTGAACCTATGACCTTCGGGTTATGAGCCCGACGAGCTTCCAGACTGCTCCACCCCGCGATATTCTATTATATATAATTATATGTCTGTTTTAAGATTTTATTCATTTTTCTTAAAACAATGGGCAGAGGTGGATTCGAACCACCGAAGCAAATTGCAGCAGATTTACAGTCTGTCCCCTTTGGCCACTCGGGAATCTGCCCATAAAGCCGATGATCGGACTCGAACCGATAACCTGCTGATTACAAATCAGCTGCTCTGCCAATTGAGCCACATCGGCAACTATGGGACCTATAGGGCTCGAACCTATGACCCTCTGCTTGTAAGGCAGATGCTCTCCCAGCTGAGCTAAGATCCCATGTTACTATTTATTTTTTTCGTATGTTACCATACAAACGACCCGGATGGGGTTCGAACCCACGACCTCCGCCGTGACAGGGCGGCGCTCTAACCAGCTGAGCCACCAGGCCATTTTTAAATGTGCTATCTGCACACTCAAAACTACACACATTATCCGGGGAATCTCTTCCCTTCCATCCGTTTTCCTCTTCCCGGTCTTTCTGGTCAAGCCCTCGACCGATTAGTATCAGTCAGCTCCATGCATTGCTGCACTTCCACCTCTGACCTATCAACCTCGTCGT
>CALWLV010000135.1 GCA_944381595.1 uncultured Roseburia sp. | reverse complement strand
ACGACGAGGTTGATAGGTCAGAGGTGGAAGTGCAGCAATGCATGGAGCTGACTGATACTAATCGGTCGAGGGCTTGACCAGAAAGACCGGGAAGAGGAAAACGGATGGAAGGGAAGAGATTCCCCGGGATAACATGTGTGTAGTTTTGAGTGTGTAATTCATACGGCTCCGTGGTCAAGCGGTTAAGACATCGCCCTTTCACGGCGGTAACACGGGTTCGATTCCCGTCGGAGTCATTTTTTAGGAATATTTTATTGACAAATTGAATATTCTTAAGTATAATATAAAAACGAGATACGGCGACATAGCCAAGTGGTAAGGCATGGGTCTGCAACACCCTGATCATCAGTTCAAATCTGATTGTCGCCTCTATTTTCCCCACAGATGTAAGTCTGTGGGGATTTTATTTTAGTAACGGTGCAAAATATGATAATAGGAGGAGAGATAGTATGATAGAATTTGAGGTAGGAAATATTATAAAATTAAAAAAGAAACATCCATGTGGCAGTTATGAATGGGAGATTCTTAGAGTCGGTGCAGATTTTCGTTTAAAATGTGTGGGCTGTGGGCGTCAGGTAATGTTGGCAAGAACATTGGTAGAAAAAAATTTAAAAGGCATAATAAAGTGAGTTTATTGTCAAAGTGGTGGAAATATGGTATGATAATAGAACGAAAATGTGATTATATCATGTAGAAAGGAGATTCGTAATGAGAGTTGGATTGTTAACCAGTGGTGGAGATTGTCAAAGTCTAAATGCAACCATGAGAGGGGTTGCGAAGACACTTTATAACAAAGTGAAAGATGTGGAAATTATTGGATTCCTGGAAGGTTATAAAGGTCTCATGCATGAAGAGTACAAAATCATGAAACCAAGTGATTTTTCAGGCATTCTGACAGAAGGTGGAACGATTATCGGAACAAGCAGACAGCCATTTAAACTTATGAGAGTCATCGGAGAGGATGGATTCAATAAGGTAGAGGCAATGAAGAAGACTTATAAGAAGTTAAATCTGGATTGTCTGGTAGTGCTGGGAGGTAATGGTTCTCAGAAGACAGCGAATCTTTTACGTGAAGAGGGATTAAACGTGGTATCACTTCCAAAGACCATTGATAATGATCTTTGGGGAACCGATATGACATTTGGTTTTCAGAGTGCCGTAAATATTGCGTCTGAAGCAATTGATTGTATTCATACTACGGCAGCTTCCCATGGAAGAGTCTTTATTGTGGAAGTGATGGGGCATAAGGTAGGATGGCTTACCCTTCATGCAGGTCTTGCCAGCGGTGCAGATATTATCCTGATTCCGGAGATTCCATACGATATTAATAAGGTTGTGGATGCCATCGAGAAGAGAACAAAGGAAGGTAAGAGATTTTCTATTCTGGCAGTGGCAGAAGGAGCTATTTCCAAGGAAGATGCGAAGTTAAGTAAAAAAGAATACAAAGCAAAACTGGCAGCCAGAACATATCCATCTGTTTCTTATGAAATTGGAAAACAGATAGAAGAGAAAACCGGTCAGGAAATCAGAGTAACCATTCCGGGACATACCCAGAGAGGCGGAAGTCCTTGTCCGTATGACAGAGTACTGTCTACCAGATTTGGAGCTGCGGCAGCTCAAATGATTATAAAGAAAGATTATGGAAAACTGGTTGGAATTAAGAATGGTGAAATTGTCGGAATTCCATTGCAGGAAGTAGCAGGTAAATTAAAGACAGTTGATCCAAATGCATCGATTATTAAAGAGGCGAAGGCAGTGGGAATCAGTTTCGGAGATTAAGATGTCTTATACAGCATTATATCGAAAATTTCGTCCTGACAACTTTAGTGATGTCAAAGGACAGGAACATATTGTAGCAACATTAAAAAATCAGATTCAGGCCAATCGAATTGGACACGCTTACCTGTTTTGCGGAACCCGTGGAACAGGTAAAACTACTGTGGCAAAAATTCTTGCAAAGGCTGTGAATTGCGAAAATCTGCAGGAGGGAAGCCCTTGTGGGGAGTGTCCGTCCTGCAAAGCCATTGCGGCCGGTGCATCGATGAATGTCATTGAAATCGATGCGGCATCCAATAATGGTGTGGATAATATCCGGGAAATTAAAGAAAACGTTCAGTATCCACCAACAGAGGGACGATATAAGGTTTACATTATCGATGAGGTGCATATGCTTTCTATAGGAGCCTTTAATGCTCTTTTGAAAACATTAGAGGAACCCCCGTCTTATGTTATTTTCATACTGGCAACGACAGAAGCACATAAGATTCCGGTCACCATATTATCCCGTTGTCAGAGATATGATTTTAGAAGAATTACCGTAGAGGTGATTGAGAAGAGACTGAGGGAACTGGTGGATAAAGAAGGAGTTGTAGCTGAGGATAAGGCACTGCGGTATGTGGCAAAATGTGCAGACGGATCCATGCGAGATGCTTTAAGTTTGCTGGATCAGAGCATTGCTTTTTATCTTGGGCAGGAACTTACCTACGACCATGTACTGGATGTATTAGGAGCTGTGGATACAGAAGTATTTAGTATTATGCTGAGGCTGATTCTGGTAGGCGATACGGTAGGCGCATTGCATAAACTGGAGGAAATCATTCTGACAGGAAGGGATTTGTCTCAGTTTGTCAACGATTTTATCTGGTATCTTAGAAACCTTTTGCTGGTGATGACTGCGGAAGGGGCGGATATCTCAGAGATGCTTGATATGGCTACGGAGCGGGTTGCAGCATTGCAGGAAGAGGCCGAGATGGCCGATGAAGACACGATTATGCGTTATATCAGGGTATTATCAGAGTTGTCCGGGCAGCTGAAATTTTCCACATCCAAGAGAGTCCTGGCAGAAGTAGCGATTGTCAAATTGACGAAACCCCAGATGGAGCAAAATTTTGATTCTCTGTTAAACAGGGTGGCAAATCTGGAGCGGGATTTAGAGTCCGGAGCATTGATTCCCTCACAGGTGGTGCAGGTAGAAAGTCAACAGACAGGTGCCGTACAGCAGCCGGTGGAGCCGCCGAAACTGGAGATTGCAGTTCCGGAAGAAATTCAGGCAGTGGCAGATAACTGGAGAAGAATTCAAACCAGAGTTACCAGACCTGCCAGCATGTATCTAAAACATGTCAGGCTGACTGTTACAGGGGAAGGAAAGCTTCTCATGGTAACAAAAGATAAAAATGGATATATGATTATCAATCGGGAAGAGACAAAAGAAGAAGTAGAACGGCTCATTGCAGAAGAGATAGGAAAACAAGTAAAGGTAGAAGTACAATTGCTGGAAGAACATCAGCATTTTGAAGATGCCTTTGTAGAAATTAGTAAAAATATTCATATGGAAATCGAAGAGGAGGACTTTTAAAGATGGCAAAGAGAGGCGGATTTTCAGGAATGCCTGGAAACATGAATAATTTAATGAAGCAGGCACAGAGAATGCAGCGTCAGATGGAACAGACTACTGCGGAACTGGAACAAAAAGAAGTAACTGTAGCAGCTGGCGGTGGAGCAGTAGAAGTAACTGTATCCGGCAAGAAAGAAGTTGTGAAAGTAAAGCTGGCAGAGGAGGTAGTAGATCCGGATGATATCGAAATGCTGGAAGATCTGATTATGGCAGCTACCAATGAAGCCCTTCGTAAGATGGATGAGATGACACAGTCTGAAATGGCGAAGATTACAGGAGGTCTTGGAGGAGGCTTTCCGTTCTAATGGATTACTATAGCAGCCATATATCAAAATTAATTGAAGAATTGTCCAGATTACCCGGCATTGGCTCCAAGACAGCCGGGAGACTGGCATTTCATATCGTTCATATGCCCGATGAACAGGTGGAGGCATTGGCAGATGCTATGATATCTGCAAAAAAGAATATTCACTACTGCAAAGAGTGCTGTACTCTGACAGATAAAGAGTTGTGTCCGATTTGCGCCAGTCCTGCACGAAATCACAAAGTCATCATGGTGGTGGAAAATACCAGGGACCTTGCGGCATATGAAAAAACCGGAAAGTATGATGGTGTTTATCATGTTCTTCATGGAGCAATATCACCGATGCTGGGGATTACACCAAATGATATCAAGATTAAAGAGCTAGTACAACGTCTGAAGGAAGATGTGGAGGAAGTTATCATTGCTACAAATTCCAGTGTGGAAGGCGAAACAACCGCCATGTATATCAGTAAGCTGGTGAAACCGCTGGGAGTAAAAGTGACCAGAATTGCCAGTGGTGTGCCGGTAGGAGGAGATTTGGAGTACATAGATGAAATGACGCTATACCGGGCATTAGAGGGAAGAACGGAACTTTAAGAACAGAGGTAACTATGACAGAAGAATATATCCTGCAAAGAGATGTGATAAATGACCACAATGAGAGAATGGCCAATTTGAAGAAGTATTATCCATATTTCAAACTGATGGAGTATGATTTTTCTCAGTTTCAGGGAGGAAAATATGTCGGTCTGGATATGGGTTATCTTTTGATGGCGGTATTACGTTTTTTTATAGAAGAAAATAGTTTTAAAGAGAAGGATGTTACCTATGAGGAATATTCTTCTTTTATTAAGGAAATTTATGGAAGAGACTTTGGACTTGTGTTAGATGAGGCAGAAGAGAGGTCTCTTTCTTCGCATATATTTGAGAAAATCAGAAATGAAGGAAAGCCGTTTCTGTGGGCTTATTTTGACCCACAGGAAAGAAAGAAAAAAACAGCCAGAGTGCGTCTGATAGAAAGTCATTTGAGAAACGACATGATTTTTTATAGCCTGACTTCGGATGCAGTGGAATTTTATCTGGATACGAAAGAAATCAGGGATGAGAGTGTGATTAGTGTATCACAGGTATTATTATCGAAGATGATTGAATCGAAAAATTTCCGTGGGGGAATGGAAGTGGTGAGAAGAATCAATCATCAGGTGGTCAGACTGAAAATGAAGAGAGAAGAGGTACTGACGTTATTGAACAGTGATGTATTTGAAGGGGTGCGGGCATATGAAGAATTTATGGAAATAGGAATTCGCTGGTTTAAAGAAGAACAGAAGATGTTCCATAAAAATATGGAATTGATTCAGGAGGCGTTAAAAAGAGCGGATAAAGAAGGAATATATGGGCAGACGGTCAAAGATATTTCCGATTTGGAGCAAGAGTTAAAGAAGGCATTGGTCAATCATAGTGATTTGTTGAATGATTGCACAAATTTACAGATTCAGGCTGATGAAATGGTAATGAGAGCGAAATTCTCCAAATTAAAACGACATTTTGATTTTCAGGATGCATTGAAGGTGATGATGAATCAGAATCACACAGAGGTGCTTGCTCATTTCATCCAGCCATTGTTAAAAATTCATGTGAAAAAAACGTTTGCATTGACAGCAGTAGAACAGATGCTGACATTAAGACCGGGGAGAGAAGAAATCGGAGAAGAAGTAAGTACCGGACAAGAGGAAGCTGTTTATTTGTCTGCGGATGACAGAGAAGAACAACGAATACAGGAGAATTATCTCCTATATCTCAGAATATTATTTAGGGATATCCAAAAGAAGGGTGTCTTTGATTTAAATGAATGGTGTGACAGCCTTACAGCTCGTTTGGGAAACAATATTTTGCGAAATGGAGATTTTTATTCTTTTTTGATACATTTATCCCAGAAAGAGGAATATGACATGGAACAGATTTGTAAAAAACCGGATACATTTCTGGAAGAATACATGAAAATGGCAGTAAGTGGGAAGGAAGAAGAACACACACTGAGGTTCCGGTTGGAATTTCCAGAGGAAGAACTGAAACTTTCTGAGTATGCAGCGGTGAGAAATATGCGATTTATCAAAGATGAAACAGGAGGGAATACAGATGACAGATGGGCTGGATAAAGCACTGGATATTGTATCTGCGCTGATTACAGGAGAAGAGGTAAGAAGAGATGGAGAAAATGCCGGGTTATATGAAGCATACGCACTGGGAACAGAAGTGTATGACCGGGTTTTGACCATTCTAAAAAGGCTGAATCTTCAGGTGTATGAATATAAAGATGCGTTGTATCTTACTGCTGGTGAGGGAAATCGCCTCTTTGGATATACAAATGAGGAATTGAAGAAAGAAATTGGAGTCCGTCTGAATCGGGAACTGTATTTGTGCTATTTCATTATTTATCATATTATGACCTGGTTTTATAAGGATTCCGGGAATCTGGTATTATCGGAATATGTAAAAAGTGAGCATGTCATTCGTGCGGTGGATCATTCTCTGACTGCTATTGTAAAAGATTTAAAAGAGTTAAGTTTGAATGAGGTAGAAGAAAACAGTTTTAAAGAAATCGCAATGGTATGGGAAGATATGCCCCTGGTACAGACAGAAGACGGACAGACCAGAGCGTCAAGAGGTTCTAAGATGGGATTTGTAAAAATGGTATTTAATTTTCTGGTATCCCAGGAGTTGTTTTTGGAAGCGGAAGCAAGATATTACCCAAAACAGCGTTTTTTTGCATTGATGGAACATTATTTTGACGAACATAAGGGAAGACTGTATCAGATTATGAGAGGAGAAGAAGATGCCACAGATAAACAGAATCAGGGTCAATAACGTGAAATATAATTTTGGAACGCAGTACTACGATGATTTTCTAATGCGGTTTTCGGGAAAGAATACCATTTATGATCTTGCAAATGGCGGTGGAAAAAGTGTACTGATGCTGCTCCTTCTTCAGAATATGATTCCGAATTGTACGCTGGACGAAAAACAGCCTGTGGAGAAATTATTTCGGACTGGAAGTGGCAGCAATACCATTCATTCTATGGTGGAGTGGCTGTTAAGTGATGTACATCAGAAAAATCATTATAAGTATATGCTAACCGGTTTTTGTGCCAGAAAAGCACGGGAAGAAGAGACAGAAGACAAGGATGCGGCAGAAATTGATTACTTTAATTATGTGATTTTTTACAGAGAATATAATGAACATGATATCAAGAATTTTCCACTGACTGTGGATGGAAAGGATGGAAAGAAGGAACGGATTACCTATCGGGGACTGAAAAATTATTTGAGGGAACTGGAGCGGAAAGATTTTAACCTGGAAGTTAAAATTTTTAATAAAAAAGGGGATTATCAGAGATTCATTGCGGAATATGGTATTTATGAAAGCGAGTGGGAAATGATTCGGGGAATCAATAAGACAGAAGGCCATGTCCGGACTTATTTTGAGACCAATTATAAGACCACAAGAAAAGTCGTGGAGGATCTGCTCATTGAGGAAATCATAGAAAAGTCTTTTAAGAATCGTGTGTTAACAACGGAAGGGGCAAAAAAACAGGAAAACCGTATGGTAGAAACCCTGCTTGAAATTAAAGATAAATTATTGGAATTGTCAGCAAAGAAAAGTGATATTCAGCAGTATGATGCTCAGGTGGAGCTGTTAGAGGGATTTAAACAGCAGGCTGATCATATGAAAGAGCTGTATTCCGGACAGGAGATGATAGACAGGGAGTTAGCTTCCTGTTATCATGCATTAAAGAAAATAAGGCAGCAGGAAGAAGAAAAGAAGCAGGAATATCAGAGGGAATTACAGGCACTGGATGAGCAGAAAATCAATTTGCACAGGGATTGTGAAGCGGCAAGGATTCAGGAAAATGAGAGAAAAGCAGAAGAAGTAGGAGAAATCTTAGAAGATTTACAGTGTA
Organism: uncultured Roseburia sp.; assembly: GCA_944381595.1. Taxonomy (GTDB): domain Bacteria; phylum Bacillota; class Clostridia; order Lachnospirales; family Lachnospiraceae; genus CAG-303. The sequence continues at coordinate 9,115 of CALWLV010000135.1, read as the reverse complement.
AGGAAGAGAAAGGGGAGGAAGAACAGAAGAAATATCGTGATATGCTTCTTCGTGCAGAGAGCATGAATGATTATCTGGATTATTTGTATTATAAGCGAGAACGTGATGTGGTGAAGGAGAGTATTTCCAGAAGTTCTCAGGATAAGGGAGAATTAAAGAGAGAGCTGGAAGAACTTGCCGGAGAGCGAAAGAAACGGGACGAAAAGTGGTTTGCAGAGTGGCAGGAGAAATTGACACAGGCTGGGGAGCAGACAGAGCGGGAAGAACAACTGTTGAAAGAATTAGAGGAACAGGAGAAAGAACTGAGCCAGACATACGCAGTGGCAGAATATAAGATGACAGACTCAGGGAATAAGCGGGAAATATGCAATGAGACAATTTCACGACTGAAGCAGGAACAGGGACTTGTGATGCTATATGATCCGGAACAGGAACTGCGTAATTGTAAGGAGCAACAGCGGGAACTGGAAGAGAACAGAAACCGGAATAGTATCCAGCTTATATCAATAGCGAATCGAAAACGGGAACTGGAAGGGGAAGTGGAGCAGCTGCGTAGAGAATTGGAAAATTGTATGGAACAGAGACAACAATTGGAAGCGGAAAGGGAGCAGCTTGCATCTTATGAAGAACGGGTGAAAAAGCTGAAGGCAGTTTTTCTGGAAAATGACACAGAACAACTCTATCATCTTTTATCGGGAAAATATCAGGAAATCTGCGACCGGGAAAAAAATTTGGAAGAGGAAAGGGTAAGCTTCACCACATATGTCCAGGGATTGAGGAGCGGCTGCCCTGTCGGTGGAACGAAAGAGGTGCAGACCGTGCTGAAATACCTCAACCGGATTGACGAAAACCAGGCGGTAAGCGGTGAAGAATTATTGAAAAGGGCATCAGTTGAGGAACGAAAACTTCTTCTGGAGAGAATTCCAATACTGCCATTTGCTGTGGTGGTAAAAGATTTCGCCGTGGTGGCGGCGGATACCGGTTTGTCCAGACTGAATCTGGGGAATTGCGCGGTTCCTGTGATTGCATGGGAAATGGTGGAAAATAAAGAGTATCTTGATTTTGGGGAACTGACTTATGCCATGTGCAGAAAAGAGTTGTTTTTTGATGAGCAGGCCATCACTATGGAAATTGGAAAAGTAGAGAATGAAATCGATGAAATTTCCAAAGAATTGGATTATATCAGGGAACAGAAGGGGGATTATGAGAGAGATTGTAATTTCCTGCGAGAGTTTCTGGAATCCCATTTCCAAAGAATCCGAGAGCTGGAGACAGAAACAGAACAGCTTCTGCAGAAACAAGGTAAGATGGAGAATCATCTGGAAATGAAACAGGAAGAACAGAAGAGACAAAGGCAGCAGGAAGAAGCCAGGGTACAGGAGCAGGAACAGCTGGAGAAGGAACAGAAAAGCTGTGATGAGAAGCTAAAAATTCTGGAAGAAATCTGTCATTTGATTCTGCGTTCGGAAGAATTGGAACAGGATTATAGGGAGGCGCAGAATCAAAAGAAAAATACATCTGCAGAGCTTTCCAATATAAAAGGAAGAATGGACGCATGGAGTGGCAAAGTCCGGGAAAACCGCAGAATGCTGGAACAAATTGAAAAGAGTATGAGAGAGCGGAAGCAGCAGTGGGAGAAATATCGGGCCTATTATCAGGAGAGCATAGAAGTACATGGATATGAAACTTTACAGGATGAGGAAATCGATAGTCGTTTTTTGGGAATTCTGGAAGTATTTCGCAGTGGCAGCGGTCATATGGAAGATAAGCAGAAGCTTTTGGACAATTATGAGACAGCCATGGAAAAATCACTGCAGGCCATTGATTACAAGGGTATCCGGGTGGCGGAACTGGAGAAACATCATGAACAGGGAATGTTGAAGGAAACGGGAAAAGAGGAATTACTGCAATACAAACAAAAGATGGAGGAGCAGGGAGAATTGCTCAAAGGTCTGAAAAAAGAAATTCGTGCGGTTCATTCGGAGAAAGACCGTCTGGAAGGGGCGGTTATGAATGGACGGGAGGTAATGATTCAAAAATACGGAGAATTCAGGGAAGTAAAACTGAATGGAATCTCTGCTGAGGAATTTGTAAGTCAGCGAGAACAACAGATGCAATCCCTTATGAATCGGGAAGCAGAAGTCAGGACATGGATGGATGATTTGGATAAAAAAGGCCGTCAACAGGATTTGTTTTTGCATGATATGGATAAAATACTGACAGAAGAAATGAGACAGTGGCAAGAGACAGAGCCTGTGTTGTATGAAGATATTTATGCTCAGGTGGAGAAAACAATGGAATCCTTTGTTCGTTTCCAAAAATCCGTACAGGAAAAAAGGGAAAACTATGAAGACGCTAAGCACAGACTGATTGATGCACTGAGAAAACTGGGGTGTGAACCGTTGGCAGAGGAAATCGCAGATCATGTAAGAATACCGGAAAACATAGGGGAAACAGAACAGCAGATGACGGCATTGACAGAGATTGAAGATTGTCTGAAATTGGAAAAAGAACGAATCGAGAAGAGTATTCGTGATATGGAACTGATTAAGGAAAATTTTGAAAGTCAGTGTATTCAAAGTTGCGTGAATATCAAATCAGAACTGGAAAAATTGCCAAAATTGTCACGAATTATGATGGATGAAGAAAGCATTCCGGTTATCTCTCTTTCTATTCCATATGTGAAGGAAGAGGAATACGAGACAAGAATGGCAGAGTATATTGATCGAACGGTAAACCAGGCAGATGCCATAAAGTCCAGAGAGGAAAGAGTGAAGTTTCTGAAGAATCAGCTGTCATGGAAACGGTTATTTGCAGTCATTGTCCGTGACATGAATGGAATTCGGCTGAATTTGTATAAGAGAGAGCGTATCAGGGAGCAGAGCCGTTATTTGAAATACGAAGAGGCGGTGGGAAGTACAGGTCAGTCCCAGGGAATTTATATTCAGTTTTTTATTGCCATGATCAATTACATTTCCAGTCTTTATTCCAGGGAAGAGGACAGCACATCTTTGGGAAAGGTGATTTTCATCGATAATCCATTTGGTGCAGCTAAGGATATTTATATCTGGGAACCGATATTTGAGATGCTGAAGACTAACAATGTGCAGCTGATTGTGCCGTGTCGTGGTGCAACTCCTGCGATAACAGGACGGTTTGATGTAAACTATGTTTTGGGGCAGAAAATGGTGGATGGAAAACAGCAGACAGTTGTAGTAGATTACTATAGTAATGTAGATAGTGAAGCATTGGAATATACGGTACTTAGCTATGAGCAGGAAACATTAGAAAATTTCTTATAAAGCCGTTTGTCCGTTGAAACATGGAGCAGTTTATGGTATGATAAAAAACAGAGATTGCAGTAAGATTGGAGAAAGGAAATTGAGATGGATAAGTATGAATACAATGTAAAGCTGGAACAAATCAAGAAATTGATAAGAAAGAAAGATTATGCTACCGCTGCACGCATTGCTGATACCATTGACTGGTATAAAGTGAAAAATAACCAAACAATTGTGTTGATTGCGGATGTATATGAAGCAAGCGGGCGTTATGAGCAGGCGAGAGAGAATTTAAAGCTTGCTTATGACCGAAGCGGATTGGGCAGACAGATTGCTTATAAACTGGTGAAGGTATGTATCAAGTGTGGAGATATAGAGGAAGCAGAGGAGTTTTATGATGATTTTGTTTCTGCCGCACCAAGAGATATTTCCAAATATTTGCTGCAATATGAACTGGCAAAGGCAAAGGGAGAGCCATTGGATAAACAAATCTCTATTCTGGAGCAGTACCTGGAAGAAGATATGGATGACAGATGGGCATATGAACTGGCAAAGTTATATCATAAATCCGGTCAGAGGGATAAATGTATCCAGCAGTGTGACACGGTAATGCTTTGGTTTAGTGACGGACGATATGTGGATAAGGCCATGGATCTGAAGATGATTTATACGCCGCTTACCAAGAGTCAGCAGCAGCGCTATGAGGCAAGATGGCGTGAAAAGTCTGCTCAGAATAATATTAAGATAGAAGAAATCAAAGTAAAAGAAGTAGATGTGAATAACAAATATAATACACAGAATATTCAGAAAGCTTTGAAGGAAAGCATGGAGGAAATCTATGCAAAAGAAGGAAAGAAAATAGATGAGGCAGATGAAGTCTTTAAACCTCATGTGGACGAAGAAACTGCAGCGGCTTATGAGGAGACAGATGAAACAGCAGAGGCAGCACAGAAGGCAGATGATTATCTTTCCAAAATGGCATTGAATGCTATGGTATATTCGGATGAACCGGCAAGTGATGATACAAAGGTATTTGTAACCACACGAAGCAAACAAGGGCTTGGAGACACAAAGGTATTCCACCCGTATAAACATGCAGTACCGGAACAGATTTCTTTTGAAGAGAAAACTCAGGAAGATGAGCCTAAGGAAGAGCCACATATTTTAGAAGAAACAACCATTGCCAGAGAAGAGCCGAAAGAGGAAATCCAAGAAGATGTGGCAACCGAAGAAGCCTATGAAGTAGAGGAACCGGAAGAAGAAATCGAGGAAGAGGAAGCCGTTGAAGAAGCCTATGAAGCAGAAGAGCCGGAGGAAGAAATCGAGGAAGAGGAAACGGTGGAAGAAACCTATGAGGTAGAAGAGCCGGAGGAAGAAATCGAGGAAGAGGAAACGGTTGAAGAAGTCTATGAAGTAGAAGAGACAGGGCAAATAGAAGAACAGATAGAAGGACAAATGTCTCTGGAAGATTTTTTCACGGAAAGTGGAGAATATCAGATTCCGGTTGTAGAGCCGGAAGAAGAACCAGAAGAAGAACCAGAAAAAGAGCCGGAAGAAGAAACGGAGGAAGAGCAAGGAGAAATTGATCCTTTTGTAACGACGACCAATCTTCAAATTTCGAAAGAGATGATTCAAAAAGATTCCAGAAGAAGGCGTCAGGAAGAAGAACCACCGATGTATGAAGAAGACGAGGAAGAGGATATTCCGAAAGAACAATTGAGTAATCAAGAGATTAAAGAAATTATCAAAGATTTCATTGGAAAATATTCCGGTGTACAGCGTCTGGATAAGCAGATGCTGCAAACATTGCAGAATGTAATTGTGGACGATAATTGCAACATTTTCATTATGGGTGACGCCAAAAGTGGGAAGACATCCATAGGAATTGACCTCATAAAAGTTGTAAATAAGATTAAGAGAAATAACAACCGCAGAATTGCAAAAATTAGTGCGGAAAAATTAAGAGGCAAAGATATTGCAATGTATTTCCAACGGTTAAAAGGCAGTGATTTATATATCGAAAATATCAGCCAGATGGATGATGAATCTTTAGATAAGCTGTTGGATGCAATGGATCAGGATAGGGATGCAAGAATTGTTGTAATTGAGGATGAGAAAATCAATGCCGAACATTTCCTTGAGAAGCATGGCGAAATTCGTGATTATTTTGCAAATCGTATTGTGGTAAGACAGAATAAAATCAAAGACTGGGTGGAAGTAGCAAGGGATTATGCAGCATCAAAGGGATATGATATTGATGAGATTGGAATGCTTGCACTCCATGCAAAAATTGATCAGTTATACGGAGTGACACTGGTGATTCAGCGTAATCATGTGGAAGGTATTATTGATGACGCCATTCGCAAAGCGGAAAAAGGTGGAATTTTTAAGAAGATTTTTGGTAAAAAAAGAGATAAAGAATTAACAGAAGAACATTTTAATTAAGAAGAATAAGATTAGTCACCGGAAAATTTCGGTGACTAATCTGGGATATGGAGAGATTATAATGGAAGAGAAAACAACTGATATTTTAGAGACAACAGGAAAAAAACCGGCACCAGTATTAAAAAGAATAGGTGCATTTCTCATTGACGCCATAGTTGCATTTATTCCGGCATTGGCGATGTATCTGGTATTTACCGGAGGATATAGCGGATGGACTCCAATTTGGTATGAAAGTCCCGGAATCGCCGCAGTTACCATGTATGATTTGCCGGGTGAAGTGAATGAGAGAGTGAATACATTTGAGAATGATGACGGCAGCACCTATGAGGAATATAATGTTTCATTTGGTGCCAGCGTGTGTAGAGTAATGTCTGTTCTGGTTATTGTATTTTATGTTTTTTATTCTACATTTTGTGCATATATTTTTGATGGAAAAACGGTGGGAAAAAAATTGCTGGGACTGCGGATGGTTCTAAAGGATCCGGGGACAGAGCCGGAAGAGGAAGAAGAAAAGAAGAAATGGCAGAAGAAAAATGCATGGTGCATTTTTCGAAGAGAAGTATTGGGAAAAGTATTGTTAAATTCAATTCCGGTATTTCCGGTTATATCTTTCTTTATTATGATATTTACAAAAAACAGAATGACTTTGCATGATATGATGGGACAAACCTGTGTGATTGAGGAGCGCTAGGGTAAAAAATACTTGCGGAATGGAGCAGAAATGGATACAATAGTAAAAAAGATTGATATAGAACAATGCAAAAAGGAAGATTTTATCCAGGCTGGGGATATTTTAAGAAAAGGAGGTCTGGTAGCATTTCCTACGGAAACTGTATATGGTCTGGGGGCAGATGCACTAAACAGTGATGCTGCAGCCAAGATTTATGAAGCGAAGGGAAGACCTTCCGATAATCCCTTGATTGTGCATATTGCAGAGAAATCAGATTTAAAAGGATTAATTCGTGAATTACCAAAGAAAGCAGAAATTCTTATGGATGCTTTTTGGCCGGGACCATTGACTATGATTTTTCAAAAGACAGAGCAGGTACCTTATGGAACCACAGGAGGTCTGGATACAGTAGCAGTACGTATGCCGAACCATAGAATTGCCTTGGAATTAATACGGGAAAGTCAGGTACCGTTGGCAGCACCAAGCGCCAATACATCCGGACGGCCGAGTCCTACTATGGCAAAGCATGTCTATGAAGACTTGAATGGCAGAATTGATATGATTCTGGATGGTGGAGCGGTAGGAATCGGGATTGAATCCACCATTGTAGATATGACGGTGGAACCACCAATGATATTAAGACCGGGATATATTACAAGGGAAATGATTGAACAAAAGATTGGTCCGGTTCAAGTGGATAAAGTAGTTGTTGCCAAAGATATTTCCCAGATTGGAAAAGATAATTATGTTCCAAAAGCACCGGGAATGAAGTACAAGCACTATGCGCCGAAAGCAGATTTGTTCATGTATGAAGGCTGTATGGAAAATGTCATTTCTATGATTCAGAAAAGAAAAGAATCAGAGGAAGCAAAAGGAAAAAAAGTAGGTGTAATCTGTACGGAAGAGTCAAAAAGGAATTATTCCGGTCCATATGTGGTATCCATCGGTTCCAGATTACAGGAGGATACCATAGCAGCCAATTTGTATGCGGTGCTTAGGGATTTTGATGAGATGGGTGTGGATGTGATTCTGGGGGAAACCTTTTATGGAGATGGTCTGGGACAGGCGATTATGAACCGATTGATTAAAGCTGCAGGATATCAGTTAATCAATGCAGATGAAATAAAAGAATGATAGAAAGGCTGCCTTCGGGCAGAAAGGGTGAAGATTATGATAGCATTAGGATGTGACCACGGAGGATTTGAATTAAAACAGGAAATTATCAAACATCTGGAGAGTAGAGGCATTCCTTATGAAGATTTTGGAACGTATGACAATGCATCAACGGATTATCCTGTGTATGCAAGAAAAGTGGCAGCAGCAGTGGTAGATGGAAAATGCGAGAAGGGAATTCTGGTTTGCGGAACGGGCATCGGTATTTCCATAGCGGCCAATAAAGTAAAAGGAATTCGTTGCGCATTGTGTACAGACTGTTTTATGGCAGAGGCTACAAGATTGCATAATGACGCCAATGTTCTTGCGTTGGGAGGAAGAGTTGTTGGAGTAGGACTTGCTTTAAAAATTGTAGATACATTCCTTGATACACCGTTTTCCAACGATGAAAGACATATAAGAAGAATCAAAGGAATTGAAGATTAGCAATCATATATCAATGGAGGCTGTCATGAAAGAGAAGAAGAGAGAGGATTACATATCATGGGATCAGTATTTTATGGGAGTGGCTGCGTTATCTGCCATGCGTTCCAAAGATCCCAATACTCAGGTAGGTGCCTGTATTGTCAGCCCGGATAACAAAATTTTATCCATGGGATACAATGGTTTTCCAGTGGGTTGCTCAGACGATGATTTTCCGTGGAGCAGAGATGGTGAAGGATATGAGGACAATAAATATTTTTATTCCACTCATAGCGAATTAAATGCCATTTTAAATTATCGTGGAGGAAGTCTGGAAGGCTGTAAAATTTATGTGACATTGTTTCCATGCAATGAGTGTGCAAAAGCCATTATCCAGTGTGGCATCAAAGAGATTGTGTACAGAGAAGACAAGTATGCAGATACAGATGGAGTAAAAGCATCGAAAAAAATGCTGGATGCTGTTGGCGTGAAGTATACCAGATATAAGAGCAGTGGAAAGACGATTGAGATGGAGCTGTAGCAGATGAGGGGGCTTGTCGTCGGATTTTATTAAGTAAAAGCACCGGTTCAAAAGACCGGTGCTTTTACTTATCCGGCTCCACAGGCACGAATACTATTCTTCATTATTCAACACTTTCCGGATTTTTTCGTTGTATTTTATTTGCAACTGAAAAAGAGCTTTGGAATCACTGCCATCGAGTATACATATATTTTTATTTCTATTTTTACGCTCAACCAAATATGGCTCAGCCTCTTCTAACCATTCTCGCTTAAGTGCTTCGAGCTTTTCACGCTGCTCCTCAGTTAACTCTTTCTCGGACATATTATAACCTTCTATGTAAGTTTTTGTAGAATTCAATCGCACCTTTTTTATCATCTTCATCAGGGTGATTCTTTGCAATACCCCCAATTAATTTGAAATGAGGTTACCGCAATCCCACTGGCTTTAGACGGTGGGTTAAGGTAGCAAAAAGTGGAAGTGTATGTTATACTTCTGCTATGGGAACATGGAAATCAAAGAAAATATCAGATGATATAAAGCAATTTTCTTATGAGATATGCCAAAGACATAAGGTGATTATCAAATATGTGGAAACGGATAAAGCCCATATTCATTACATGA
>CALWLV010000134.1 GCA_944381595.1 uncultured Roseburia sp. | reverse complement strand
CTGGCAAAGAAAACAAGCATGATGATATCCATCATCTTATGGAGGACCTTCTTTTCCTGTCTGGTATCCGTTACTGTGCTTACAAAATCTAAAAGTGCTTTCATAGGACAATCCCTTCCTTTTTTTTCTTTCATTATACTACAAAAAGGCGGGATGTTCATAATTTATTCATTCATGCGTTTGTCGTGACAGCCAAAGGGTGTTCTCTTGACACTGCAAAACAATGTCTGCAAGTACCTATTTGAAAAAAGTTGCACAAATCAAGCCATTTGGCAGAATCGCAGGCGGCAACTAAAAAATCGTATTTCTCTCCTAATAAGGCAATTTCCGACAAAATCCCCTGGAAATCATCCTCAAAAGGAACAATATGTAGTTTATATCCCGGAAACTCCCTGTTTACCTGATACCAGAGATCCATAAAAGGCTTGCATGGGTTAAGCAGTGAACTGCCAATATTAAAAACTGTCTGCACCGCCGAAACCTGCTGTCTGGCTTCTTCAATGGCTCTGGCGGAGTAATCAAACAGGAATTTCGCATGCCGGTAAATAACCTGTCCTGCTGCTGTCAGTCGAATCCCCTGATTGGTCCGCTCCAATAATTTCAAGTCCAGATGTTTTTCCAGAGCATTCATTTGTTTCATCACAGACGGCGGTGAAAGATATAGCCGCTCTGCCGCTTTATTAAAACTGCCGCAATCTGCAACACATACAAAAACTGTTAACTGGTGATTTAACAAATCTATTCCACCCTCTTCGTATTAACTTTTTGTTAATGCCATATTACAACATCTGTTCTTCCATGTCAAGTGAGTCAAAGATACAATAAAAATGAACAATTTATCGAAGGAGGAAATGAATATGGCATATCAGTTTTTTAATCCTACCCGTGTTCTTTTTGGAGCGGGTCAGTTAAATCATCTTCACGAGCAGACCATGCCCGGCAAGAAAGCTATGGTAGTTATCTCCAATGGCAAATCCACCCTGGAAAATGGCGCTCTGGACCGCACATTGGAACAACTTTCCATGGCAGGTGTTGAAACAATTCTATTTGATAAAGTCAGTGCAAATCCATTGAAGTCCGTTGTAGAGGAAGGCGCACACTTTGCCAAAGACAACGGCTGTGATTTTATTGTCGCTCTTGGTGGCGGTTCCGTCATGGATGCCGCCAAAATCATGGCAATGTACGCTCTCCAGCCCGGTGATCTCTGGGACTATGTAGCCGGTTCCACCGGAAAAATGCAGCCTCTGGTGAATCCTGTTCTACCAGTCATCGCCATCACTACCACCGCCGGCACCGGATCTGAGGTTGACCAGTGGGGCGTAGTCACGAATCCCGATACCAACGAAAAAATCGGCTGCGGCGGGCAGGACAGCCTCTTTCCTGTCCTTGCAATTGTTGATTCAGAGCTGATGCTCACCGTACCCCCTAAATTTACCGCCTACCAGGGATTTGATGCTCTATTCCATTCCACGGAAGGATACATCTCTGCAGTAACCAGTCCAATGGGAGATATGGTACAATTGGCTGCCATTGAGAACATCGGCAAATATCTGGCCCGCGCAGTGAAAGACGGAAACGACCTGGAGGCCCGGGAACAAGTTGCCTTTGCCAACACGATGTCCGGTTATTCCATGGTGGTTGGCGCATGCACCAGCGAACATGCCATGGAGCATGCCATGAGTGCCTACCATCAGAATCTGCCTCACGGTGCTGGACTGATTATGATTTCTAAAGAATATTATACCCATTTTATCAACAAGCACTGCTGCGATGAGCGCTTCATCCGTATGGCTCAGGCATTGGGTAAAACAGATGCAAAGGAGCCTATGGACTTCATAACGGCACTGGTTGAACTTCAAAAAGCTTGCGACGTTGCTGATCTCAAAATGTCAGATTATGGCATCCAAAAAGAGGAATGCATGACCTTAGCAAAGAATGCCCGTGCCACAATGGGAGGACTGTTTCATGCCGATCCCGTACCAATGTCAGATGAAGAATGTGCTTCTATCTACGAGAAATCTTTCCGTTGATAGCAATAAAAGAAATCAGGTGATACTATGGCACAATTGATTGCTTATTTTTCCAGAGCAGGAGAAAACTATTTCAGTGGTGCATTGCGTACTGTTTCCGTTGGAAACACCGAAATTGCAGCCAAAATATTACAAAAACTGACGGGTGCTGAGCTGTTCAAAATTGAGCCCCTTCTGCCGTATTCCAGTGATTATAGTGAATGTATCGCACAGGCACAGGAGGATCAGCGGCGAAATGCCAGACCGGAATTAAAAAAATATCCGGATCATTTTGCACAGTACGACACCATCTATCTGGGCTACCCAAACTATTGGGGAACTATGCCCATGCCAGTGTTTACCTTTTTGGAACATCTGGATTTTTCCGGAAAAACCATATACCCCTTCTGCACCCACGAAGGCAGTGGCATGGGACACAGCGAAGATGACATCTGCCGCCTCTGCCCTGATGCAAAGATAGAAAAAGGTCTTGCTCTTCGCGGCGGAAGTGTAAAAGACTCAGAATATGCACTCCAAAAATGGAGTAAAAAATGAACCGGAAAGGATGAAATATCTATGAGTAAAATGTTGATTGTTTATTATTCTGTTTCCAACGGAAATACCAGAAAAATCGCCGAGCAGATACAGCAAAGCACCGGTGCTGATATCGCGGAAATTAAAACCGTCCAACCATACACAGGTGCTTACAATGATATTGTGGAACAGGGACAACGAGAAGTAAACAGTGGCTATAAGCCGGAAATCAAACCTCTGTCCCTCCACCCTGAAGACTATGATGTGATTGCCATTGGAACCCCCACCTGGTGGTACACTATGGCCCCGGCTGTTCTGACCTTTCTCACCTCTCATGATTGGCAAGGGAAAACCATCATTCCATTTCAGACTCATGGAGGCTGGCCTGGCCATACGATTCAGGACATCCAAAAAGCCTGTAAGGGTGCAACGTTTGCCCATGCCATGAAAATTCAGTTTGATTCTACCGGCGGATCCAAAATGGAAACATCACAAAAAGATGTTCAGGCATGGATACAGCAGTTATAATAACATACGCATAAAAATATCCGCTTCCAGCAAAAAGAAGCGGACTTTTTATGTGTTTGCAAGATTTAGTCTATATTCGATAATAGATTAACCATCGTCTTTATCCCATCTTCCAAAGAAACAACCGGTCTGCCGAGCAATTTTTCCAAATCATCGCTATGAACTTCCATCAGACCTTCTCGAATTCCTTTCTTTGTTGCGGTCAGCATAGGGATCATAACATCCGCCATTCCTAATTTCTTTAATGCAGCTGCGTAAGCATCATCATCTACGTGCTGGACAGGAATTTTCCTTCCAATCACCTTTCCAAGAGTTTGTGCGAATTCGTCATAGGAAACCGGTTTGCCTGACAGTTCATATATTTTATTCTCATTCCCCGTTCCAATCAGAGCAGATACAGCCGCATCCGCATAATCATATTTTATGGCAAATCCAACTTTCCCATTTCCCGCAGATGTGACGATAGGTGCACCTGATTCTTCTTAGCAGCTTCAATCGCATTTATATGCTGTGCAATCCGCTTTTCATGGACAGGCTCATTTGTAGAAATCATAAGAATACGGTCAATTCCGGCAAATGCTTTCTCTAACGAATCCATTTGATTAAAATCGGCCTGACGTACTTCAATTCCCATATCAATCAGATTTTGTGCTTTACTTATCTCCCTGACGCTTGCAACAATCTGGCTTGACGGCACTTTTGAGGATAATGTTTGGATTGCTCTGGCACCAAAAGCTCCAGTAGCATCTGTAACTAAATACTTCATAACAAATATCTCCTTTCAACTGCATCGTTTTGTTTTCTTCGCGGCTTGATTTTTTCATCCGCTTGTTATATACTGATTACAGTTTCATTATATAACTCACAAATCAAAATTCAACTACGTTCTTTTATGATACTGGTATCATATTAGATACTGAAAGGAGGTCTTATGAAAGAGGAAGATTTGGTTGGAAAATGTCCATTTACAACAGCACAAAAGGTGCTTTCAGGAAAATGGCCCCTTGTTATCCTGCATATTTTAAGTGAAGGCCCCATCCGCTTTAATGAATTGCAGCGACGGCTACCAGAAATGACACATGCAACACTGTCAAGGCAATTGAAACAGTTGGAGCAAAATGGTTTAATCTTGCGTCATGAATACTCCCAAATACCACCAAAGGTAGAATATGAATTATCTGAAATTGGTTGGAAATTCAAGCCTGTATTAAAAGAATTGGGAAAATGGGGGCTGGAGTATATCGATTATATGTACGAAAAGGAATAAATCAACTATTATAAAGAAGGATTCGTTGGAGGTGCTAAGATGACAACACAAACTGTAAAAAAAGAATTACCGGCTTGTCCGGTAGAAACCACATTGTCACTTATCGGAGATAAATGGAAAGTTTTAATTTTGCGTGATTTATTACCTGGCACAAAACGGTTTGGAGAACTGAAAAAATCTATCGGCAATGTTTCCCAGAAGGTATTGACCGCTCAACTTCGGGATATGGAAAATAACGGGTTACTCACGCGCACTGTATATGCTGAGGTTCCTCCACGGGTCGAATATTCTCTGACTGATTTGGGAAGGAGTTTGAAGCCTATTTTGGATGCCATGTGGAACTGGGGTGAAGAATATAAAAAAACTCTATAAGATGCCAGGGCTAAATTATAAAGTTATACATCTATTCCAACATTATTTCAACAAAATAGGTAGTCATAACTTATCATGACTACCTGCAATTCATTACCAAAGTTTACGAATATTCCATTCAACACAAACTAATTTAACTGAATATCTTTGGCATAGATATATGAAATAATCTCGCCTTGTTTGGTTGAACAGTATCCTTTTTCCTTATGAGAATAATTTGAAATATCTACCGAACCAAAATTCTTAAACTTTTCATATCCATTATCGAAGAAAACTTCAATATGAGCAACATGATCCACTACCATTTTTCCAAGAAGCATATCAAAATTTTCAGGTACAGAACCATATGGCAAATGTACATATCTCAATCCAGACATTGAAATTCCATTTTCCTTATAAAAAACCATATCTGAATAGTTTAGTAATTTCATAAGTTTTGTTTTTAGCAATTCCTTATTTTTATGTGCAAAAAATAAAACCATCGCACAACTCTTACGCTATACTTCCTGAATGTCCCCGGCATTAATTTTCTTCATCATAAGGTAGTATCAACCAATTTCCAGTTTCTGTTACCCTGTAATATTTATCTGTATCAGTATCCACCATAAGAACCGGAATTACACCACTATCAAGCACTGTTCCATCTATGTAGTAATGACTTTCTCCATCATAATAAATATCATGAAACTTAGAATCCCCTGAAATTTCCGCCGTTCCAACATGACCAGCAACCACCTTCATATCCAGACCTTCAATTTTTCCAATTTCAGCAGGATATTTCCCTACAAATATTTCCTCTTCCGTTTCCCATTCCCATAAATCACCTGCCTCCTCATCAATACCGGCATATACAAAAATAGTATGACCTTCCGTATAGTATCTTGGCAAATTTTCCATCCATTGGATATATTTATCTTCCGCTCCATCATCAATAAAATGCTCTTCATCAAAGGACTTAATCATATGATTGATTGTCGAATCGCCCCGTAAAACAAATTCTTCATGGTTTCCCATCAATGCCAGCACTTTATCCGAACCATACTGATTCTGCAATTTCATTATTTTATCGAGAACACCATAGTTTTCAGATCCACCATGAATATAGTCTCCCATAAGAACAAGCATAGTTTCCGGTTCTTCTAAATATTTCATTACCAATGACAAAGCCACCTCAAATTCTGCTAAGCAACCATGGATATCACTCATGCAATAAATTTTCATTCAGTATTCCTCCTTATGTCATATAACTATTATTATGCTCACAATTTGAAGGTATCATCGCAAATTATGAAAGTACAACAACTGCTCATCCTGTTATTTATTGCCGAATTTCATTTAAATGATAATTGTTTTTATCACACTTCAACCTCTTTTCTGCTATACGCATTCGTTTATTTTCTCAATAACTTCATTACTGTCTCAGAATTCCTTTCATTAACATATCACGTACAATTTACTCTATCATTCTATTTTATAAAAAGAACTCATTTTCCCTTCGTATATTTTTTAAAGCACCTAGCTTTTGTTCCATCTTCTCCTGCAAAGGCGGTGGAAGAATACGGGCATGCTCAGGACAGGCAGAAGTACAGGCCATGCAAAGAATACATTTTTCCGGACTCGTTACGACTGCTCCATTTTCTATATGTATCGCATCTGTCGGGCAGATCTTTTCACAAATTCCGCACTGACTGCAAGCCGGAAGAGAGAGTGGGGTAACTCGCATATCCATCCCCTCTTTGTATGGATAATTTCCAGGGACTTTTATGATATCATGTGTTCCTGTTTCTACTTTTTCCAATACTCTCCGGGAAAAATCTAAAATAGATTTTTTATCCATCTCATCCGGCCTTCCCTGTCCTACTTCAGGTGCCATAGAGTGCTGTGCCACCAATGCTGCCGATGCCACAATCTGAAATCCCTGCCCTTCCAGAGTCTGGTTTAATTCCAAAAGCGCATCTTCGTAAGCCCTGTTCCCATACACAGCCAGGGTTACTGCCTTTTTCCCTTTTCCTTCCATTTTTTTCAGTTTTTCAGTGGTTATTTCAGGAATCCGTCCAGCGAAAACCGGGGCTGCCACAACGATTAAATCACTTTCCGGCTGTGACGTTTCTTTTACTTTCTTGCCCAAATTTATTTCTTTTATTTCTTTTGCTATTCCATCGCAAAAAATTCTCCCTGCTTTTTTTGTTCCTCCCGTTGGGCTAAAATAATACAGTTCTGTTTGATTCAACATAATTTTTTCCTCCTCCTTTGAAAGATTATAGATAGTCTTCTATTTTTCTCTTCCAAGAATAAATGTCATATACTTGGATGAAAGTTGTCCCAATCCAATTCGTATATCTCTTTCCCGTTGAAAAACACAGGGAATCTAAACTTGAGACTACGAAGGATTCTTCCGTCCGCCTGCGCTTCCTCGTAAATATTTACATCCGCAAGGAAGCTCTTCATAAACGTTTTCTTCTCAATATCCGTAAATCTGTCGTACAACCTATCAAAGAATAATAAGAACTGGTACACATTGTCGCCGGATATTTTCTCCTGCCTAATATTATACAATCTGGTCTCCACTTCTTCAATCAGAGTTTCAATGTCTTTTATCTCATCATAAAGCTTGTCCAGACGCACCTGCATATCCTCATACTTCTTGTCATAATGCTTGTCCGATACGGATAAGTTATCCATATGATTCGCCAGCTTGTTCTTGGCACCGGTTACCTACTTTAATCTCTCCTGTAACCCTGTATGCTTTCGGTCCAATTCCTGCGTATCTATACTTTGACCAATGTGTTTCTGAATCTCCGTTTTGAACTTTGGATTATTCACAAGCTTACGGATAACCTCTTCCACTGCTGTATTGATTTTATCTTCGCTCCACTGCTTGCGATAACTACACTTATGACCATTAACAAAGGTTCTGTGTTTACAGGCATAATAAAAACAATCTCTGTAATGTCCGCTGTCGGGATGTTTTTTACGATTTACATTGCCATACATTCCACAACTCCTCCGACACAATCGCCTCATGGATACCATCATTGAGCATATACTTGTCCTGCTTTACAATATGATACTCATTCCTTGTACCCAGAATCTTCTCTTTCTTCTGCCAAACGCAAGCTTGCCAACAGTACACGGGATTATCCAGTACACCTTTTACAAAGGATGTAGAAAATCCTTCAATGGTATTATTCTGACGAAGTTTTTTCTTGTATCCACTGTTGTTTAGGAATGCAGCTATGGCTGCAATTCCCATGGTTGTATTGGCAAATTTGTCATAGATAATACCAATAATCTCTGCTTCATTTTCTGCAATATGCAATTCGCCATTGATAAGTTGATAACCATATGGTGCAAAGCCACCGTTCCATTTACCTTCTCTTGCTTTCTGTCTGCGACCTTCCATATTCTGCACCAATATATTCTCGCGCTCAATTTCAGCCACCACAGATAAAACGGAAATCATTAGCTTCCCTGCATCCTTGGAACTGTCGATACCATCTTCCACACAGATAAGATTAACACCAAAATCCTGCATTCTCTGAAGAGATGATAATACATCTGCTGCGTTTCGTCCGAATATTCTCCGGCGATAATCATATCTTGGTAATCAGCGTACTTATGCAATTTATCTTTTTGCGCATCTAAACTGTAACCATCTACCTGCATGGAGGTGGATACACGAGTGTAGATGTAGCATTTGAGTTGTTTTGCTTTCAAAATTATTTCCTCCATTCCAATGTACAATACCACTAGTTAATGTTAAACCTAGAAAATTTGTTAATCTTTTTTAATCGTTTTATCATCTTCTTCTCATACCTCCTCAAATACACTTCTAACTCAAGTGCATTAATTAATTCAAAATCCAAAGCCTCTGATGCATCCAAAATCGCTTTATTTGCTTGTTCTTCTGTATAATATTTTTTCTCATCTCCATATATGATTGCTTTTATAAAGCGTCTTTCAAACCATTTTTCCATACTACTTTTACAAAATAATTGCATTTTTTTATACTTAAAATTCTCTCGTCCTGGAAAATAAAAATGAATTAATTTAGTAAGCATCGCTTCATGATCAATCAAATATATATTTGAATAACTAAGTGAGGATTTCTTAAATTCTTCATTTAATTCACTAAGGCTATCAAATTCTTCATTCATTTCTATTAGGTTTCGCAGTTGAAAATATGTATCATCCTGATGACAATTATTCCAATATTTTTTATCTTCATATTCTATTTTTCCATCATAAATATGGCAGTCTTTTCCTGTAAGATTCTTTGCCCCCGCTTGCAAAATATATGGTTTTCTATCGACAATGACATCTATATTTGTTTCTAGTGCATAGTTAATATTTCTTAAAATATTTAGAAGTTTCTCTTCCATTTGAAATAATTCCTTAAAACGCTCCATTCTTATCTCTGAATAACCAGTCGCCTTATGCCTTACATCAAGAAATATGTATCCCAACAAAAAGATAATAGAAATCAATTCAAAAAAATCTATTGCATCAGAAACAGAAAATGAATTTGTTTTTAAAAATTCACAAAAGCTCACAAAATAGCCTTGAATTAATTGAAAATAATAAATATAAACTACATAAACCGCAAATACCAGATGTACAATTGAATAATCAAAAAAGAATCTCAAACAATTTTTCACGAAACAAATTATACTTTCCAGCGTAAAAATTTTAGCCTTCTTTACCATTAAAAAATCTGTTTCTCTAGAAATTCTAACACCACATATATTAAACTTAATCCAAAATAGTAATATATTAACATCTGCTCTTACTTTTAAAAACCAAACTTGAAAAGTATTATATCGCAAGCTTCGTTCATGACTTTTACCCAAAATTAATTTTTTAAATAAATCCAAAATTTTTTCCACAACTGTAACTAAAATTGCCATAATCACCGCAATCACGATCCTTATTGCTGCGAATAGGATACACAATTCTAAATAACTAATAACTGCATTCAGCCATGTATAATCTGTTATATTGCTAAATTCCATCAGTTGATTTACAAATTGTTGAGATGCGAAATAATATATCATAGCGTTAGCTTTTCCCATCACAAAAATTATTATTTTACTATACAAATATATGATGAGTTTCATTATCAATAAAACAGATACTCCTGCAAATGCCACCGATACAACACAATGTTTCTTTAAAAATCCCACTAATTTGTTCATTTTCTCAACTCCTTATATTCAAGAAACTTTTTCCAACCTTATTTCAACCAAAAAATAGACAGCCATCACTCTGACTGTCTACCCGCTAATGAGATATTTGGATTCGGGCATTACCCTTGCCTCTCTACGGCCATAAATAGTATATGCTTTACTCTAATTTAAAATTCAACTATTCCATCATAAATTTCTTCTCAATTACTTGGAAGAATGCCCAGTAAAAATACATCTACTGGCGTCTTCTTAATTAACTTTTTAATATAATTCTTCATATTATCGATATCGTCGATTGGAATTAATTTCTTTAATGCATATATTCTCGAGAACAAATCATTGTCTGCCTGTAATAAGGTCTCATCATCGTTCGAATCTAATAATACAACTGACGAAGTCATACCTACTAACATAGAATTATGAGCACAATAATTTCTAAGGTTCCTTACAGCATCCAACCATGTATCCATAACCTTTGTATCTCTCTTGGCATAAGCTGTTTTTCCAAAAGAGTACACTAAAATTGCTTTTCGTAAATCACCACGCAAGTAATTATACATCATCATTACTGTTCCCAATTCGAAATAACTAAATACAACCCACACCGGCAGTTTATTATTTTGCCTATTTCCACCTTTTCTATATTCCTTCAATTCAGGATATTTTCGTACATCCTTGCGCAATTTTTCCTCTTTATCAAGAATATCTCTATATAAATGATTATTGAAAAACGCTATATTTTGCTTTCTTTTCTTCGCATCCTTTTCACCTTGTGAAGGAGTATATGACTGCTTATCCAAATAAAATGTTCCACTATTCAGTTTTATTGAGCAGGCGTTAGATACCGCACTTTTAAAACGTACCTCGGCTCTGTTACAATAAAAACTCAATATTCTTCTAAGCTCCACATCAAACTTATACAAAGCAAATAATGTATCCTGCTTTGATTTGGCACCTGTTGCACCAACTCTTGACAGCAAAAACTTTCCATATCTACTCGCACGAAAATACCCAGCATAATTTACAAACTCTCTCATTTTCTTACGCTGTCTAAAAGAAACATATTTCTTCATTTGAATTACTTGTTCTTCAAGTGTTATTGGCGGTTCTGTATTTGCCATCAAATCACCTCTTTTCGGTAAAAAAAAAAGAATGGATATACCATTCTTAATCCCGCTAATAGGATACTTGGATTAGGGCACTACCCTTGCCTCCCTACGGCCTACTTAAATTCTAGCATCTCTTCTACAAAAAGTCAATTCTTTTTACAACTTTTCTGCAAGTTTTTATTTTCATTTTATTCAGCCCAACATTTCAATTTTTCTACATTTGAACGCTCTATCGTATGTATACATCCCACTCTCGTAGGATGCCAGTAATCCTTATGCCACCTTCTCAAATCGCTTCAGAAATCTTCTCGCATAAGCCTCATACCAAAGTCTTTTTCCCTCTGCATCATCACACCAAGTTTCCGGTTCATACTGAATCTCCACCGCGATATTTCACAAAACCTGTGATCCATATTTCTCCATCATCTCGGCCAGGAATGTGCAGCAGTGTTCAAATTCCTTGTTCAATGTCTGTACGCTCATTGCTACATTTTCATTAAATTCTTCATATACCGCAACTCCTCTCACATAAATTACAGTTTTCCTCTAATCGGATGTCTTTCGCTCCTCTGGTGAATTTTACATCACAATCTCACTATCAAAATACTGTTCTTGAAAATAAATCTTCTCCCGGATTTCTTTCTCTGTAAAGGATAGCTCTTCCGGTGCAACAATCCATTTTTCTTCTACATCATCATTCCTATGAACAATAGCAATAATCTTACCTGTGAATTTTTCTACTGCTTGATCCACACCTAATATATAAGCATCCTGTTCCTCTCCGTCCGGTGCCAGAACCCCCTCTACATACCCATAGTTAATCGGATAATACATATCGCTATGTTCAGGATGATAACTACCTAATGGTCTGTCAACTGTTACATTTACGATTCTTCCAATAACAGAGCCTGCTTCTTGTAAAATCTGCTGTCTTATCCGTTCTGCTATCTCCTCATTTACATCCTTTTCTTCGTTTCCATATGTCCACCCAAACCCATCATTATCGTATCGCGGAAACACATGAAAATGAGCATGTCCAAAATCACAAAACTTTCCGCCATTCTGCATTATGCTATAGCCTTCATTTCCATAGCTTTCTTTTAATGCTGTCACAATCTTTTTGGCAACACCCATTATATCCATTAAAGTTTCATCAGATAATTCTTCTATCGTATCTACATGCTGTTTTGGAACAATTAGAACATGTCCTTCATTAATCGGTTCTATATCTAAAAATGAAATCAATCGACTGTTCTCATATACAATATGGGCTGGCGATTTTCTTTCCATTATCTCACAAAATACACACATTTTCTATTACTCTCCACTTCTGTAAATTACTCTATAAGGCATAAATTTACCCAGACGCATAGCAAAGCTCACATAACTGGCAGGCTCTTCTCTGGCAAGTCTTTGTGCTTGTGCCTTATCACAATCAATCACGAGCTCCTTGCCATCCATATCTGTCATAACAACCGCATTTCTGTTGCCGTCATACTGGTACACCGTATAGTTTAACGCCATATGTCCACCTCACTAAATCATCCCAAAATTCTCCAACATATCCTTTATCGCCTATTCCTTCTTTACCGGACACTGAGGCTGTTTTCTATCTTCCGATTTTGGCATACCTTGAGAATTATTATTCTCAAGATTCGCAGCGGTCATCGAATCGTCGCGCAAGCAGTCCATTCTCCTCGTCGCTTTGCGTAAATTATATTAGAAACCTTCAGCCCATGCGCCTTTAACACATAATCCTTAATCTCCGCATAAGTCGCTTTACTCTCAACCGAATTTAAATCCAGTTCATCCAACTCTATTTTAACCTCAATTACATCATACGGTTTTGTTGGGACAAAAGTACAACCATCTCCACGGCATATTTTTTAATTAGGCTATTTTGAAAAATTTCGCAATATTCCCTGTTTCTTATTTCAATTCTGTACGACGGATCATTGCATAAGCACCAGCCCCCAGAATTGCTACAAGTATGAACAGAGTGATTGCAGGAAATATATGATTGATTGTTCCGTCTGCCATAAATCCCATAGCTTTCATTAAAAACTCTAAAATGTTATGAATAGTTTCTACTGTAAATACATATCTGAACAACGCTACAATCAATAAAACGATACCACCAAATACTACTCCTAAGATGATAGATACGTTTTTCCCTGTTTTATTGATTATCAGAATAATCAAATATAACAGACAGCAGAATGTAACATAGAGCAGGAATAACCACAGCCAATTCATAAATATATTATCATATCCATAAATGCTACCATAAAGGGTGGAATAGCCGTTATTGAAATGATGTATCAAATTTCCTACTATTGTATCAATCAATGCCATTGTTCCAGAAATAAAACCAAACATACAGAGGGTTGCAGTAAAGATATACTTACGGGTAAATCCGTTCTGTATCAGCATTTTAAAATCATCTTTAAACCCTAAAACACCCAAGATACCAATATAAACTAATGTATTCATTTCCAAACAATTTGTTCCGACATCTTC
>CALWLV010000133.1 GCA_944381595.1 uncultured Roseburia sp. | reverse complement strand
CCTTTTATAAAATCATGCTTTTTTAACTCGCCTACAATATTTGCTATCGTTTTTTCCACCATGTTTTCTGCTCCTTAGTTTTATATTATGCGTGTATTAATTTGGAATTGAAACATATTGCTTATCTTAACCTCTGGTTGGTTTGACTGCCTTTGCGAATCAATTTCGGTTTTAACAATGCTTCAAGCTGATGTTCAATATAATCATATCGGAAAGAATCCTGCTTTTCAACACACCAAACACTTCGGTTACAATGTGTATAAAAAAGAGGCTACATTTCTGCAACCTCTGTTTTTTTAGTTCTGATATATTATTTTTCTTATGGCATATATCGAAAGACAATATTCGTTGGCAAGTTCATTAACCGAAACACCATTCCGATATTTCTCTATAATGACTTTATTGCGTTTGTCGATTTCCTTTCGAGAGCCAGTCAATTCACCCCAAGATTTATGCTGTTCGTCTTTAGCGGGAATATAGATATATCCCGCTTGAATATACTTTTGCAGTTCCTCGACCAACATATCAGGGAGAATTGCGTGTGCATTGATATATTTCATGCAGGCTTCCTCCTTGATTGATAAAGTCAAGTAGCAAAGCCAGCTATATTTTAGCGACTATAAATACTCCTTGCAAGTGTCGCTTTTACCGTACTGGCTTTGCAAGGAGCCAAGCATGTGCTTCGTTAGGCATAAAATCACCTCACATTTTAATAATTAATTATACCTATTTTTTATATATGTCAACTTCTGAAGAAAAAGTATTTTAAAATCTTGCATATAGAAGTGAAATATCTCATAGTCGGCATTTTCACATCGTTTAATAAGAAGCCACAAATCCATACAATATAACAAGAGAATTATATTGGCACAAGGTGGTGAGCTTATGGACGAGAGAAACAACGATTTTGATTTCGATTTTATGCCGATAGGACAGGCGATTAAGAAAGCCCGTGAAGCAAGAGGAATGACGAGAGAGCAGCTTTCTGGAATATCCTCGTCCATTAAAATCTTGAACGGGTGGTCTGGAAACTCGTCAATCTGCGATAAGGGAATATCTCTGATTTTACTCAGCTTTGCTTTCGCACGGCTTTCATCTGTCTGAAAAAGGTCATCGTAAGCGGTTAGTTTGATTTTTGTTTCTCTACTTCTTGCCAATCTCTACCACCTCCTTTCCGTTGTTAATTTTAGGCAAAAGAAAAGCAGGAAATCATTTTTGATTTCCTGCTTATTTGCCAGTAGTCATAATAAAAATGTTTAAAAATCGATTTTCGCTATGATTTTAGAATTTGAATATACACTCTCATGTTGCTATGATACATATTATTGTTCAAAACGCTCTCAAATTTACACTATTCAATTTGCATCATTTCCATCTGTTCTTTCGAAATACCATTCTTTTTTCCATAATTTTCCCAATATGTGGAGGAGGCTTTGATAAACATTTTTTTGGAAATTGGCATCGTTACTTGGAAATTTTTATATCTTTGATTTTCTACTGAAGCGGCAAATATTTTCATTTTTACCTTCAAAAATATCCGAAAAGGTGTCGTCAATATGGCCTCTCCACTACCAATTTTGAAGGTTGAACCAAATAGATAGCCATTTTCTCTGCAAAACAGCCGTAACATCTCCACCGCAATGTTATTTTGATATGGTTCAATAAAACCACAATTTATAATCACGGATACAGTGGGTTTTTTATGAGGAGCATTTTCTTCCAGTGTTTTCAGAAAATTTAGAAGTGTTACAGGAATACTATCTGCATAAAGCGGAAAAACAAAGACAATATCTGAGAAGTTTTCAATCATCGGACACAGTGCCAGATGGTTAGATTTCTTCACTTCATAATATTCTGTGTCAGAATGGCAATATTTCGAAAATAATTGAGCATATTGTTTAGAATTTGATTTAGGAGCACGGGGACTGGCGTTTATAATCATCACTTTTCCCATGTTGACACCTCATTCCTTACCGCCACTTCCACTTCATTTTCAGTAACAAATATAATGCGATAGCTTTGAAAGCTCATATTTTTCGCATTTCGTTCTACAAGTAAGCGGAAGATTTTCTGTTCTTCGGGAGAAATATCTCCATATCCAATTATAACTGCCTTTTTAGGGACTACATTGCGTTGAACATGGTGTGTTTCTCCATGTAACAAACGAATAAACGCTTGTTGCACTGGAATACTTCGCTCAAGCATGGTTTTCATTATTGTATCATAACCGCCATATTTGATTCTACTTACATATAAAATTCTATCACTTGCTGCGATTTGCGGATAAACTTTAATTGCATCATCGCGTATTACACATTTCCCCGGGGTCTTTGTCCAGCAGCCAAAGCATCCAACGCAGTTCGTAATATTCAATTTGGTTAAATCAATAAATTGTATAGTTGGATGATGGTCTTTGAAGACATCTAAATTTCTATCGCTCAACACCAAATTCATTTTGTTCTCCTTGTTTTTATCTCTATTTTTATTATTATAATATATTTTGGAGGATTTTAAAATAGAAAGCAAAAAAATTTTATCTGTAAATAAATCCCGTTTTATAAAAATTCCGCATGTAGATTTACAAGGAATAACGGGTGTCAGCCATAACAGGGAAAGTATAGCATTCCCTGTGATGATTGGAAGCACCCGCAAGTGTGCTGGCAATCATGCTTTTTTCGTAACCACCTCCTTTCCGAACTGCTCATAAGCTGCGGCAACCTTACCGCTTTTGTCATAAGCAAAAATGCTCTTGCCTTCTGCGGTAGCTTCCACCGCACGGATAGAATGCGGTATCTCCGTATCAAACACCTTGATTTTTTGACCGTAGTCACTTTTTACCGTTGCCGTGATTTCCTTAGAAATGTTGGTATCATTATGCTCAATCAGGCGTCTACAGACAGGATTGAGCTTGCCAAGCTCCTGAATATCTCCGACCTTCAGATGAGCTATATCACAAATGTCGGCGCAGGACAGGGACTATTAAAAGTCGGCAGCTCTCTTGTGCCGTTTATCAACAAGTTCCCACGCAACACAGAGCTTTACAGGCTGATGACTACCAAATTCGGGGAGGTGTAAAAAACAGGGCTTGACAGTGTTCGTGTCGAATTTTGAGAAGCTCAAAAGAAAGTTCGTGTAATTTAGTGTTGAAAATCAATCTAAAATCATTGATATTTACACGAATATGTGCTATACTATGCTCAGCACCTTAAAGGAGGTCTGGCAATGTATCGAAAAATAATGAGCTTCTTGGAAGCGTGGAAAGATAGCGTTCACCGTAAGCCCCTGATTTTGCAGGGAGCAAGGCAGGTCGGAAAAACCTACTCGATTTTAGAGTTTGGGCGCAGCCACTATGAAAATGTGGCATATTTCAATTTTGAAACAAATCCAAAGCTGAACGAAACCTTTGAGGAAAATATCAGCCCTGATTATCTGATACCCATTTTATCGCACATTGCAGGTCAGACGATAGTAAAGGAAAAGACGCTGATAGTATTTGACGAGGTACAGCTTTGCGAACGGGCTTTGACTTCTCTGAAATACTTTTGTGAGGACGCTCCAGACTATCACATCGTAGCTCTCGGCAGCTTGCTCGGCGTGGCG
>CALWLV010000132.1 GCA_944381595.1 uncultured Roseburia sp. | reverse complement strand
CCTGAAAAAGAAGCGTTATGCAATCGGCACAAACCCGGAAAGATATCTGGAAGAAATTATGAACTTGTAATTTTTTTGTATATTGCTTAATGCTTTGGTTGGGATACACATTCGTGCGTTTCTCGTGTAAAGAAAACCAATAGGTATTGACAATTATTATTAAACTTGTATAATATAATGAAATACTAAAATTAAAGGAGAAGTTCATTATGGCAGATTTAAAGGGAACAAAAACAGAAGCCAACTTAATGGCAGCATTTGCAGGGGAATCAGAAGCAAGAAATAAATATACTTATTATGCAAGTAAAGCAAGAAAAGATGGATATGTACAGATTGCTCAGTTATTCGAAGAGACAGCAGCAAACGAGAAGGAGCATGCGAAAATCTGGTTTAAACTCTTACATGGCGGCAGTATTGCAAGTACTTTGGAGAATTTAAAAGACGGAGCAGAAGGAGAGAATTACGAGTGGAGTGATATGTATCCAACTTTTGCGAAAGAAGCCAGAGAAGAAGGATTTGACGAAATTGCAGATTTATTTGAAGGTGTTGCAGCAATTGAGAAAGAACACGAAGCAAGATATAAGAAACTTCTTGCCAATGTTGAAAATGGTCTTGTATTCTCCAAAGAAGGCGATGTGATTTGGGAGTGCGGCAACTGCGGACATATCTGCATTGGAAAGAAAGCTCCGGAAGTATGCCCGGTATGCAAACATCCACAGAGCTATTTCCGTGTGAAAGCAGAAAATTACTAAAATACAACAGCTTTATTTTGAGGAAAGCCTGCTTTGTGACAGGATATCTTTATCACAGTTTAAGAGGGTAGCCTCATCATTGACAAGTATATAGAAGAAGACACTGACATTCCATTGTGGAAAATGGCGGGCATAGATTCTGCCATACATAGGAATGGAGGCAAATTCAGAAGATATGGAATAAGCGGGACTTCCATACTGAAGATAGGATGTGACATCCTCTCTGGCAGTGTGGCAGGTTCCGTTTATTTTCATATCAGAATCAATGCGCGTCCATCCATCAAAACCGGCATAGGATACGTTTTCTTTCACATCTGTAATGTTGCAGTCGAAGATAAAATCTTCCTGACTCAAACCAAAATCTGACAATACCAGTTCATAATAATCAAAAGAAGAGACTGCCGTAATTTCTCTTTCATTGATACTGCCATCGGAGTGGAATCCGTAGGCGTCGCCGGTGGTATCTCTCACAAGATAGGCTCCGTAGAAACTGCTGTAATAAGGGGAGTGCGGGTCATATAGCCGGCTGCAGCCCCGTGCCAAAGAAAATGCGGGGAAATTGTAAAGGATGGTAAGTTCCAGGTTGGGATTTCCCATATATTCCTGAAACCCCGCGTTATCCTGAAAGGTCATTACGAAAGGGTACCAGTCTGCCCGGAGGGTAGAAAGTCCTCCCGGGATGGAAATGGAAAACTCCCCGGTATCAGTGAGGCTGTCCTTTGCCATCAGGTGGCTATATACAGTCATGACAAGCAGACTTCGCACAAACATTGCAGGCGGAGTCAGGCAGAATAAAAATATGAGACAGCAGATAATCATAAACTTCACAGGTTTCTTTTTTTTATCTTTCACAGGGGACCTCCTAAAAAATATATTTAGATTTTAGTATACCATATATTTTGGGTACTGTGAAATTATTTTCTTGACTTTTCCTTTATAACCCACTAAACTTATACAGTTGCGATTGATACAGAGTAAAGGAGAAATATGGAATTATTAAATTTAGAAGAAGGAATTATTGATGAGAGAATTGTAAGAGCAGTAAAAGAAATGGGATTCAAACAGTTTTCTCCAATTCAGGAGCAGTCCATTCCTGAAATTTTACAGGGGAAAGATGTGATTGGCCAGGCTCAGACTGGTACGGGAAAAACGGCGGCATTTGGTATTCCATTGCTGCAGACCATAGATTTAGATTTGAAAGGCTTGCAGGGACTGGTTCTTTGTCCCACAAGAGAACTTGCCATTCAGGCAGCAGAAGAAATTCGTAAATTTGCAAAATATATGTCAGGAATCCGGGTACTTCCGGTATATGGTGGTCAGGAAATCTACAAACAGATTAATGCATTAAAGGGAAATGTACAGATTATTGTAGGTACTCCGGGGCGCGTCATGGACCATATGCGCAGACATACCATTAAGATGGACAAACTGAAAATGGTAGTCCTTGACGAGGCAGATGAAATGCTGAATATGGGATTTCGTGAGGATATGGAAGAGATTCTCTCTAAGATACCTCATGAACATCAAACGGTTCTCTTTTCTGCTACTATGCCAAGGGCAATTCTGGACATTACCGGACAGTTTCAGGATCATCCGATTCTGATTAAAACGGTGAAGAAAGAGCTGACGGTTCAGGCAATCAAGCAGTGCTACTACCAGGTCAGAAAAGAAGATAAGAAAGAGACAACGGCAAGACTTCTGGAATTCTATGCACCAAAGCGGACACTGGTTTTCTGCAATACCAAACGGATGGTGGAAGAACTGGCAGAGGATTTGAAACAGAGAGGATTTTTTGCAGAAGGACTTCACGGGGATTTGACACAGAGCGTCCGTGACAGAGTGATGGATTCTTTTAAAAACGGAACGACACAGGTATTGATAGCTACAGACGTGGCGGCCAGAGGAATAGATGTGGATGACGTGGAGGCTGTGATTAATTATGATGTCCCACAGGATATTGAATACTATGTTCACAGAATTGGAAGAACAGGAAGAGCCGGAAAATCAGGACGTTCTTTTACTCTGGTAGTGGGGAAAGAAATTTATAAAGTGCGTGATATTGAAAGAATCTGCAAATCAAAAATGAACGCTCGTACTGTTCCTACAGCTGCAGATATTGAAAGTGTAAAGTCCAAGAAAATACTCAATGATGTGGTATCTGTCATGAATAATGCAAATCTCAGGGATGTTTCACACATCATTGAAAGAAAGATGGAAGAAGAAAACTGTACGGCACTGGAATTGGCTGCTGGGTTTTTGAAACTTTATCTTGGAGAAGAAAAGGAAGATATTCCGGAAGAAAAATACAAAGCACCGAAGAAAAAGAAACTGGATAAATTTTATGACCGGAAATCAGACAAGAAGAATAGAAAATGGGATAAAAAAGAAAGTCGTTTCGGTTATTCCAATAAAAAGAAAAAAGACAAAAATCGAAAAAAAAGAACCTAGTCGACTCTAAATGAGAAAGGCACAGCCTTCGGACAAAAATCCGTTGGTTGTGCCTTCAATTTTTATCTAAGATAAAAATATAGTTTTGCAAGAAAATGTACTTAAAAACGTACTTATATAATAGATGGGAATAGGATGAGGGGAGTCCTTCCTGGATGTAAACTTATGATATGGAAGGGGTGTACTTATGAGAAAAATTGTACTGATTCTAATTATATTGGTTACAATTATAACATCTTCAACAGTAGTTCTTTTGATCAATCATAAAAGTGACACTACAGGCGAAGATATTACAAACAAAGCTGTAAACATAACTATAAACAAAGCTAATAGTCAATCTGAATACAGCAACGAGGATTTAGATACTGTTTCCGGTACAGAGAAAATGCTCAATGTACCTTTACTATGTCAATATCCTGAATTGCCAACAGGTTGCGAAGCGACTGCAGCAGCCATGGTACTGCAGTATTATGGAATTAATATTACTGCCGAAGACTTTGCAAGGAATTGGTTAGCCTGCGATGCAAACTTTTATTCCATCAATGGTCTATGGTATGGACCAGATCCAAATGAGGTTTTTGCAGGAGACCCATTTTCGGAGTATGCATACGGTTGCTATGCGACTCCAATTGTGTCAGCAGTCAATAAAAACAGTACCCAATGCAAGGCCTGGAAAATTACGGATGAATCATTGGAAACCCTTTGTGCCAAATACATTGATGAGGGAAAGCCATTGTTGATTTGGGCAACCATGGATATGAAACAATCGGAACAGGGGAATTCATGGTATTTACAGAATGGCACCGAATTTACATGGATAGCAGGAGAACACTGTCTTGTCCTTGTTGGATACAATGAAGATTATTATTTTTTAAATGATTCACAGACAGGTAGTACCGTTGCTTATAAGAAAGAAATTGTAGAATTAAGATTTCAGGAATTGGGATCACAGGCAGTTTATATTTCAAAAGCAAACAGGTAATCTATATAATTGTGAAACGGCCTTCTCCGAATTCGTGGAGGAGGCCGTTTTCAGAAATATTATGTTAATGATTCAGTTTGCCTAAGAATTCCTGCATTCTGGTGTGGTTGGACTGGAAGACCTCATCAGGAGTGCCCTCCACGGCAATCAAGCCTTTATCCATAAAAATTACCCGGTCAGAAATATTTTTTGCAAAATTCATTTCGTGGGTTACAATCACCATGGTCATTTTCTTTTCGGCAAGAGATTTGATAACTTTCAAAACTTCTCCGGTGAGCTCCGGATCCAATGCCGAGGTAGGTTCATCAAAAAATAACACTTTCGGGTTTAATGCCAGTGCTCTTGCGATGGCAACTCTCTGCTGCTGTCCGCCGGACAACTGGTATGGGTAATAGTCAGCCTTATCTTCCAGTCCCATGGTGGCAAGAAGTTCCATAGCTTCTTTTTTTACTTCAGATTTTGGACGTTTCTGTACATGTACTGGTGCGTCCATGACATTTTTCAGCACGGAATAATGTGGAAACAGATTGAAGTCCTGGAACACCAGACCAAAGTTTTCTTTGATTTTACTTAACTTTGCAGATTTGGCATACACAGACCTTCCATCCACAATGGTGGCTGCCTGTTCCCCAAGATAACTTAAATCACCGCAGTCCATGGTCTCTAATAATGTGGCACACCGCAGCAAAGTGGATTTCCCGGAACCGGAAGGACCGATGATGGATAATACTTCTCCTTGATTTACCTTCAGGGAAATATCCTTCAGCACGTCAAGGTCGCCAAAAGATTTCTTTACATGATTCATTTCAAGATATATCATAATCAATCCTCCTAACGGTAATAACTCATGCGTTTTTCAACGCGTTCCATGACAAAAGAAACAATCAGGTTGAATACATAATAGAATACTGCGGCGATGACAAATGGCATCATCGTGGTTTCCCTTGCGGCAATCTGCTTTGCAACACTGAACATTTCCAGGTATGCCAGAGAATAAGCCAGAGAAGTATCCTTCACCAACGTGATGATTTCATTTGTCACA
>CALWLV010000131.1 GCA_944381595.1 uncultured Roseburia sp. | reverse complement strand
GATTCCAAGGGAGAACTTCTCATCACGATTATGAGTTCCTTGGCGCAGGAAGAATCCAGATCCATTTCTGAGAACACCACTCGGGGAAAAAGAAAGCAGTTTGCTGGCGGCAAGGCGAGTGTGGGATTTAAGAATTTTCTCGGATACGACAGGGGACCAAATGGAGAGTTTGTGATAAATGAAGAGCAGGCGGTTACGGTTCGCTACATTTATAAGCGTTTCCTTGAAGGTCTTTCCACATATCAGATAGCAAAAGAACTTACAAATATGGGAGTAAAGACCCCTGCTGGAAAGGATAAATGGTATACAAGTTCGGTGATGAGTATCCTTCAGAACGAAAAGTACAAGGGGGATGCCCTTTTGCAAAAGACGTTCACAAAGGACTTCCTGACTCACAAGATGGTAGTTAATAATGGCGAGGTGCCACAGTACTATGTGGAAGGACACCATGAGGGCATTGTGACAGTCGACCAATTCGACCAAGTTCAGGCAGAGATTTTAAGGCGAAAGGGAATGCAAAAATATAGTGGAGTTGGATGTTTTTCTTCTATTATAAAGTGTGCAGAATGCGGCTCTTGGTACGGTGCCAAGGTCTGGCATTCCAATGACAAGTACAGAAAGGTCATTTACAGATGCAATAACAAATATTCTGATGGTTGCAAGTGCAAAACACCACACATCAACGAGGATGAGTTAAAGGAATTATTCATCAAGGCTGTCAACGAGTTATTTTCTGAAAGGGATGAGATTCTTGCCAACACCAAAGTTATGATGGATATGGTCTGTGAGACGGATTCACTTGATAGGGATTTGCAGGATAGCATCGCAGAACTTAACATCATCTCAGAGCAGATGCAGATTGCCATTGCAGAGAACAGCCGGGTGGCATTAGACCAGAACGAGTATGAAAAACGTTATGCCGAACTTTCAGAAAGGTATGAAAAGGCAAAATCTAAGTATGATGACATCGCCGAGCAGATAGAAAGCAGGAAGGCGAAGAGAGAATTGTTCAAAGGGTTCATTCGAACTTTGGAGAAGCAGGATGGCATAACCTACGAGTTCGATGCCGGGATTTGGAGCAGTCTTGTGCAGGAAGTGATTGTGAAAGCAAAAGATGATATAAGATTCATATTCAAGAACGGATTTGAAGTGAGAGTATAGAAATGGGATTTGTGGCACTCGGGCAGAAATGCTTGGGTGCTTTTTCTGGTGCTCTAGTACCATAAAAGATTGACAAAGTTCCGTTACGGGTATAATATAATACATATATTTAGCAAAGCATTCGAAAGGGTGTGACGCAAATCTATAGGGCCTGTAAAATGGTAGACAGTTGCAACTAGTGGTAGCATTGCCAATATATAGCAGTGCTTTTTTTTTGGAGGTATTAAATGATTGAAGGATACTTAACCATCAATGAAGTTGCTGAAAAATGGAATGTATCTGCCAGAAGAGTAAGAACTATGTGTTCAAATGGACAGATAGTTGGAGCTGCCAAGCTTGGGAAAGTTTGGGCAATACCAATTTCATCTGAAAAGCCGATAGACGGTAGAGTGACAACAGGTGAGTATAGAAATTGGCGAAAAAATAATTAGAATGACATATTTTGTACATCTAATATTTTATAATTGAATTACGAGGAAAAAGCAAAAGTAAAAAAGGAGAGGATAAAATGGGACAAGAAAAAGACAAGAAATTTTTAGACGCAATGGAATCTGACATTATGAATGCAGATATTCCAGAAACAGAAAAGAATAAGTTGATGAAAAATTTTCTTCATCTTAAGGAGCAAAAAATCAATTTGATGATTACTGGAGCAACTGGTTGTGGCAAAAGTTCAACGATAAATGCTCTTTTTAATACAGAAGTTGCAAAAGTAGGAGTGGGTGTAGATCCAGAGACTATGGATATAGCTAGATATGATTTGGATAACTTGGTTCTTTGGGATAGCCCTGGACTTGGTGATGGAAAAGAAGCAGATAATCGTCATGCAAAAAATATTATTAAGAAACTTAATGAAAGAGATGAGAATGGAAATCTCTTAATAGATTTAGTTCTTGTAATTTTAGATGGAAGCACGAGAGATTTAGGAACATCTTATGAACTGATTAATAGCGTAATTGTACCTAATTTAGGAGAAGATAAGGAAGGTAGAATTCTTGTTGCAATAAATCAAGCGGATGTTGCAATGAAAGGGCGTTATTGGAATTATGATGAAAATAAGCCGGAACCACCATTAGTTAAGTTTCTTGAAGAAAAGGTTGTATCTGTACAAAAGAGAATAAAGGAAGGTACAGGAATAGATGTAACGCCAATTTATTATAGTGCTGGATTTAAGGAAGAAGGAATGGAGCAATGCAGACCATATAATCTTTCAAAATTACTGTATTATATTATCAAATTTACACCAAAAGAGAAGAGATTATCATTTGTCGAAAATGTCAACAGAAATGAGGAAATGTGGAAAGACAATGATGAGTTAAAGGATTATAGAAAAGGAATACTTGAAGAATTTGGTGAAACAGTATCTGATTGTGCAATGAAAGGTGCAGACATTGGCGGAGATATTGGAGGTATCTTTGGTAGTGCAGGAGAAGCGGCAGGTCGTGCCATTGGAGGTGTTGTTGGAGCAGCTGTAGGAGTAGCTAAGGAAGTAGGAAAACATATTCCTATTGTAAGACACTTTTGCGGTGGTGGCGGTGGTTGTTATATCACAACAGCTACTTGCGAAGAATATGGAAAGCCGGATGATTGTTATGAATTAACATCATTTAGAAGTTTTAGAGATAATTGGCTTATAAACCAACCAGATGGAAAAGAGTTGATTGATAGGTATTATAAAACTGCACCTGCTGTTGTAGAACTAATAAATAAACAACCAGACCGTGCAGATATTTATCGTCATCTGAATGATACATACCTCTCACAGTGTTTAAAGTATATTGAACAGGGCGAAAACGAAAAGTGTAAGGATTTGTATGTAAATATGATGGAATTCTTGTATGAGGAGCAAACTAAATGGCAGTAAAGTTCAGTACATATCGTACGAGTGATATTGATAATAATCTGAAAAAAATGCAGATACGCCCTTTAGATGTGATGGTTACGGGAGTTACTGGAGCAGGAAAATCTACTACTTTGAATGCGTTTTTTCAAAAAACTGTAGCAAAAGTTGGAGATGGAGTAGACCCTGAAACCATGGAATTAGATTCATATGAGTTGAATGACTTTTTTAGAGTGTGGGATACTCCGGGACTAGGCGATGGTGTTGAGATAGACCAAATTCATAAAAAGAAGATGGTAGACCTGCTTTATAAAACATATGGTTCAGATGGAGCAACCTATGGATTTATTGATATGGTGCTTGTGATAATTGAAGGTGCAAATCGCGATATGGGAACTACATATACTTTGCTTAATGAGGTTGTTGTACCCAATATTCAAAAAGATAGAATATTTGTCGTAATCAATCAAGCAGATGTTGCTATGAAAGGGAGACATTGGAATTATTCTACAAGTACACCAGATGCACAACTGTTAAACTTTTTAGAAGAACAAGCGTGTTCTATTCAAAATAGAGTAAAGGAAGCAACAGGAATCAGTATAATGAAACCAGTTTATTATTCTGCTGAATATGGGTGGAATGTACAAAAGGTTTTTGATTTCATTATTGATAATATGCCAAAACAGAGAAGAACATTAATGAAATAGGAGGATTTTTATGAACAATAATATTTGGGATTCTATTACAGAAGACCTTGTGAAAGATGACTCTCATGTAATTGCAGATAAAGATGTTTTATTAAGTAATATCGAGCAGTTAAAAAAACAAAAACTAAATATTTTGTTTGTTGGAGCTACAGGGGTAGGAAAAAGTTCAACTATTAACGCCATTTTTAATACAGAAATTGCTAAGGTTGGATACAGTGTTGACCCGGAAACAGCTACAATACAAAAATATGAAATAGACAACATGATACTTTGGGATACGCCAGGGTTAGGAGATAGTCCAGAAAATGATAAGAAATATGCTATTGAAATTGCAAATGCTTTAAAAGCTAAAGATTCAGATGGACAACTGTTAATAGATGAGGTTGTAGTTTTAATTGATGGCTCAAATAGGGATATGAAAACGGCATATGAGATCATTGAGAATGTTATCGTTCCGTATATTGGTGATACTAAGAGAATTATTATTGCAATTAATCAATGCGATTTAGCACTTAAAGGACGCTATTGGAATTATGACAAGAATGAACCCAATGAGCAGTTGGTTTCTTTTTTGGAAGAAAAGGTAGTATCTGTAAGAAATAGGATTAAAGAATCCACTAATGTTATAACACAACCAATCTATTATTCAGCATTACACAAATACAATATTTCAAAACTACTATTAACTATGTTAAGAGTAATGCCGGAAAATAAAAGATTTTTATTTACTGATAGTTTGAATAAAAATCCAGAGATTTGGAAGAAGAATGATGAATTAGAAGATTACAATGTTGAGATTCAAAAAGAAATCAAAGGGTCATTAACGAAAGCATTAGATGGAGCGGCAAAAGGCGCAGTTGCTGGAGCAACTGTTGGAAGTTTAATTCCTGTTGTTGGACCCATAGTTGGAGCAACTGTTGGAGCAGTTTTAGGCTTCTTAGGAGGTCTTATAGAATAATTGAAATATACCAAATAGAAAAATTACTTTTTATTAGAGGGGGTTCATTTGAACCCCCTTTTGAACCCCCCGAATGGTACAATCGTTAAGATTGTATCATTTTCTTTGTCCCAACGAACAACAGTTATCACAGTATAATACAATTTAACTTTTATATGGCACGTCAAACCCCTTGGAATAAGGCTTTTTGTGGGGATAGGCAAATGATTACTTGCTTTTATTCTCTGAAAACGCAACACAGGGCAAATTTCAAAGTGGGTATCTGAAACCACTATAACGATAGCAGAGGTTTATCGTTATCAAGTGAGGTATCGTTATAAGTTTTCTATGCAGAGGG
>CALWLV010000130.1 GCA_944381595.1 uncultured Roseburia sp. | reverse complement strand
GGGGATTACAGTACACAGAATCGTGCCGGGGTGTATTTACGATGGCGAGATAAAACGAGTAGAGAATATTGGCGGATATACGGTGCTTACTGATAGCATTGATCCGGCAAAACCGGTGGAAATGGCGGCAAAGAGGCTCATGGATATTTTAGGGGGACTGATTGGGTGTATTCTTACAGCGATTTTGTTTCTCTTTGTGGCGCCTGCCATTTATATCAATTCTCCGGGACCGATATTCTTTTCTCAGATAAGAATCGGAAAAAACGGAAGACGTTTTAAAATATATAAATTCCGCAGTATGTATTTGGATGCGGAAAAGCGAAAACAAGAATTGATGGCTCAGAATAAGGTGAAATCCGGTATGATGTTTAAGATGGATAATGACCCCCGCATCATCAAAGGGATAGGCCATTTTATCAGAAAAACATCTATTGATGAATTCCCGCAGTTTTTCAATGTGCTCAAAGGCGATATGAGTCTGGTGGGAACCAGACCGCCTACGGTGGATGAGTGGGAAAAATACGAGAAACATCACAGAATGCGTATGGCGATTAAGCCGGGACTCACAGGAATGTGGCAGGTAAGCGGGAGAAGCAGTATCACTGATTTTGAACAGATTGTTGCGTTGGATACCAAATATATCAGAGAATGGAGTTTGTTTCTGGATATCCGGATTTTATTAAAAACAGTGAAAATTGTCATTAAGGGAAGCGGTTCACAGTAGACCGCTTCCTTTTTTGGAATAGGAATTCATAAGAACGTATTTGAAAATTTGATTTTGGTATGTTATACTACAAGAAGATGTTTTGGCAGACATACAACAGAAAAAAGAACAAGGGAGGTCATAATGTCCAGAGAATTAAGAGAATTTCAGACGGAGAAGTGCGGACTGCTGCCCATGGGAAGTGATGTAGAGGGCAATCATCTGCATTTTTCCATTAATACAAAGGAAAAATTAGATAAAGTTGTATTATTCCGCCGTGGCTCAAAGGAACCGGCAGGATATGCAGTCATTGAGGAAGAGAAACATTTTGGCAACCTGTATGCATTTCGTGTAAAGAATGCGGCAGGGTATGATTATGCCCTGATGTCAGGAGAACATTATATCAGGGATGAATATGCCAAGGTGGTCAATCACTATAAACTGGAGGACGGAAGTTACCTGGAGACATACTCTCCTTATGTCAGTGATTTTGACTGGGAGAATGACGAGCGGATTTTTTATCCTTTTGAGGAATCCGTTTTTTATCGCCTTCATGTACGGGGATTTACCAGACATACTTCGTCAAAAGTACAGAATAAGGGATGTTATGAGGGAATTGTGGAGAAAATCCCTTATTTGAAAGAATTGGGTATTACCACTGTAGAACTGATGCCTGCCTATGAGTTTGATGAAGAAATTCAGGAAGGACGTGCAAAGGGAAATAAAAATTACTGGGGATACGGATCTGCCAACTATTTTGCTCCAAAGGCGTCTTTCAGCAAAAAAGGGAAAGGTACCCAGGTCAATGAATTCAAACATATGGTAAAGGAACTCCACCGGAATGGTCTGGAAGTGGTGATGGAGTTCCATTTTGTGGAGGGAATGAGTCCTCATACAATTATGGACGCCTTGAGATTTTGGGTAATGGAATACCATATCGATGGAATTCATGCCAATTTTAATGTGGCACCTCTGAATATGATTAAGTCTGATCCCATTATTTCCATGGTAAAAATCATTAATAACTATGATACGGGCGAAAATATTACAGGATATCATATGTATGAGGGAAAACGCAGATTTGCCGTTGTGAATGATCGATTTATGATACATGAGAGAAGATTTATTAAGAGTGATGATGATCAGGTGGGTGCCATGATGGAACTGGTGCGGAACCAGCCGGAACAATATGCATTGCTCAATTATCTGTCCAATCATAATACCATGTCCCTGATGGATTCTGTTTCTTATGAAAGGAAGCATAACGAAGCAAACGGAGAAGGAAACCGGGATGGAAGTGATTATAATTACAGTTGGAACTGTGGCTTTGAGGGACCGTCCAGAAAGAAGAAGACAGTAGAGGCGCGAAAACAGCAAATCAGGAATGCCATTAGTCTTCTTATGCTGTCACAGGGTACACCTGTGCTTTACGCCGGGGATGAAATGGGAAAATCCTGCAAGGGGAATAACAATCCGTACTGTCAGGACAATGAAATCAGCTGGCTGAACTGGAATGATTTAAAGACCAATCGGGATATTTATGATTACATGAAGGAAATGATTGCGTTTCGTAAGGCCAATCAAGTGCTGCATATGGCAGAAGAGCCGAAAATGATGGATACGATTTCCTGTGGATATCCGGATTTATCCTATCATGGAGAAGAACCGTGGAAGATCGATGTATTTTATAACAGCAGAAGCTTTGCATTTATGTATAATGGACATTATGGCAAAGAAGGAGATCCGGATATTTATGTAGCCTGTAATATGAACTGGGACAGCCGTTCGTTTGCAATCCCATATGTGGATAAGAAGAAGGTCTGGACGATTTATATTTCGACAGACAAACAGATGCAGGGAAAGAATACAGAACGCATGATTGAAGTGCCTCCAAGAACAATCTGTATTCTGGTCAGTGCAGTTTCGGAAGAACAGGAGAAGAAGTCATGAGTGGAATGATGTTGAAACTTCTTGCCATGATTACGATGCTGGTAGATCATATAGGATATGTGTTTTACCCGCAGTATTTGGAATTTCGCTATGTTGGAAGAATGGCATTTCCAATTTTTTGTTTTTTATTGGTGGAGGGATTCTTTCACACAAAGAACATTCGGGCATATTTGCTGCGCATGGGAATATTTGCTGTGATATCTGAGATTCCGTTTGATTTGGCACTTTACAATCAAGTGGTCCGGATAGACAGAAATAATGTGTTCCTTACTTTGTTTTTAGGACTTTTGGTCATGTATGTTACACAGATGTGTTATCAGAAAACGGGAAGCAAAAGTTATGGAATGCTTGCCTGTGTGGCAGGTATGGCGGCTGCAGAATTTCTGCATACAGATTACGGTGCAGTGGGCATTCTGCTTATTTATATTTTTTACTTATCCTGGGAGGGAAGAAATCTTGGACAGCAAAGAGGACAAAAACTGCAAAGTACTATTATGATGTTAGTGTTTGCAGGCTTTCTTCTGGTCATACAGGGAGCAATGGAAGCATATGCCCTGTTCTCATTCATTCCGATACTGGCATATACGGGAAAGGAAACAGGCATAATTTGGGAACGTTGGAATTTAAGGCGATATAAGAAAACGATACAGTATGTATGCTATGCTTTTTATCCGGTGCATCTTCTGGTATTATATTTCATCGACTGTATGATAAATGGATAGAGACAGCTGTGAAGGAGGAAATATGCCGTCATTTAATCAAGAACAGCGGCAGGCTGTAAGCCATGGAAAAGGTCCCTGCATGGTGATTGCCGGACCTGGAAGTGGGAAGACCACGGTGATTACCCACCGTATTAAGAAGTTAATCGAAGAAGATGGTGTGAATCCGGCCAATTTGCTGGTGATTACGTTTACCAGAGCTGCTGCTATGGAAATGCAGGAGAGATTTCACGAATTAATGGATGGACGCCGGCTCCCGGTTTCTTTTGGAACCTTTCATGCCATCTATTTTAAAATATTAAAGTATGCCTATCATTATAATGCAGAACATATTATACGGGAAGAAAAGAAATATGAACTGATGCGGGAAATTATAGAACGGATGGATTTGGAAATCAGTGACGAGAATGAGTTTGTTACCAATATTCTCAGTGAAATCAGCGTGGTAAAAGGTGAGATGATGGATTTGGAGCATTATTATTCCAAAAACTGTGGAGAAGATGCGTTTCAGAAAATTTATCGCCTTTATCAGGAGAAACTCATGGATGCAAATCTCATTGATTTTGATGATATGCTGGTTATGTGTTACGAACTCCTGACAAAACGACCGGATATTTTAAAACTTTGGCAGGATAAGTACCAATATATCCTGATTGATGAGTTTCAGGATATCAATCGTGTGCAGTATGAAGTCATCAAACTGTTGGCAAAGCCGGAGAATAATTTGTTTATTGTGGGAGATGATGATCAGTCCATATATCGATTCCGGGGAGCAAGACCGGAAATTATGCTGAATTTTCCAAAAGATTATCCGGATACGAAACAGATTACCCTGGATGTGAATTATAGGTGCAATGGAGAAATCGTACAGGCGGCCGGAAAATTAATTCGCAATAATAAGAAACGGTTTGCGAAAAATATCCGGGCAGCCAGAGAAGGAGGAACAAAGCCGGAAATCCTGAAGTTTCCCAATGTATATGAGGAATGTAAGTATCTGTTAAGTGAAATTTCAGATTATCTGGAATTGGGATATCGGTATCAGGATCTGGCAATTTTATATAGGACCAATACCAACCCCCGGATTCTGGTGGAGAAAATGATGGAATTAAATCTGCCTTTTCATATGAAAGATTTGATTCCCAATCTGTACGAACATTTTGTGAGTAAGGATATCCTGGCTTATATCCGCGGTGCCTTGGATTATCGGGAAAAGGGGAAACTGAAACGCACTGATTTACTTCGGTTTATCAATAAACCGAAGCGATATATCAGCAGAGAAGCGTTTTCTGCAACGGAGATGAGTCTGGAAGAATTAAAAAGGTTTTATCAGGATAAGGGGTATGTTTTGGAACGCATCAGCAAGTTGGAATATGACCTGTCCATGATAAAAACCATGAATCCCTACGCTGCTATTCAGTATATCCGTCATGGTGTGGGATATGAGGAATATCTGAAGGAATATGCCGCATACCGAAGGATGAAACCGGAGGAATTGTATGATGTTCTGGATGAACTTTCCGAGGCGGCAAAACCATTTCGCACTTACGAAGCATGGTTTGCCCACATGGAGAAGTACAGTGAAGAATTAAAGAAACAGGCACAGGAACGAAATCGGAAAGATGGTGTGGAATTATCCACGATGCACAGTGCCAAGGGACTGGAATATAGAAGTGTATTCCTATTGGACGCAAACGAAACCATCACGCCTCATAAACGTGCATTGCTTCCGGAGGATTTGGAGGAAGAGAGAAGACTCTTTTATGTGGCCATGACAAGAGCTAAGGAAAATCTCCACATTTATTATTGCCAGGAACGCTATGGAAAAGATGTGGATGTATCCCGGTTTGTGGAGGAGTTATTAAGTACCCTGGATGAAATTATGCCAGGAACCTGGATTTGGCATCGGAAATATGGACAGGGGCAGGTTTTGCGTGTAGCAGATGGGAAAATCATAGCGAATTTTCCTCGTATAGACAGAGAATGTATCTTTGATGGAAAACTGTGTCTGTCAAAAGGTATTATAAAAATAATCAATTAGAAAAGAGGTAAATTATGGGAAAAAAGAAAGAAGATATGGATGATGAGATGTATGTCACTCTAGAT
>CALWLV010000129.1 GCA_944381595.1 uncultured Roseburia sp. | reverse complement strand
AGTAAGTAAGAGGACTTTCACCTCAATCTTCTCACGGCACCATACGTGAAAGTCTCCCTTCATACGACTCTTATCATTTAACAATACGAGTTCATTCTGCTCCATTAGACTACTCGTGTCCTTGCGTTCTTTCCTTTCCGCCTATCATGATTTGACCAGCTTTTACCCGACAGAGGTTTGAATTCATCTGTGTATTTATGAGGGTATGAAAGCGTGAGGGGAAAAACTGTAAATGGAAACAAAAATTATTAAAACTAAAAAGAGAGACTTGATTTCTCAAGTCCCTCAGTGTATAATCTACTTAGAAAGGTTATCGGATGTGTTATCCGATTGCCCTCAGTAAATTGGATTAATTAAGAAATTAAGCATCTTTACTTTGGCCGAGTGGGATGCTATTTCTTTTTGTTATGATTATCTATAAAAGATAGTGCCGCAAATACTACCAACAACAAAGTTAAAACTTCCATTGTGTTCATAGGCATCACCCTCTCCTTATGTAAGACTAGAGGGCATCATCGAAAAACGCATCCGCTTCTTTCTATGAAGTTATACAAATATATTCTAGCATAAAATGAGAATGGTGTCCATTTTAATCTGACGAAATCTCATCCACGCATGAATACATCAGATATCCCCCTTTTCCATAACAACTACTGCCCTCTTAAATGCAAACTACCCCTACACGCAAAAGACACCACTACCTATATTGCTATAAGTAATGATGTCTTTATTTTTTACTATATCAAGGCTCACCATTTGTCGTAACTCTGTCGTAAAATACAAATTTAAGTCTCTTGAATCGCTTGAAAATTCCCTAT
This sequence comes from uncultured Roseburia sp., assembly GCA_944381595.1. Lineage (GTDB taxonomy): Bacteria > Bacillota > Clostridia > Lachnospirales > Lachnospiraceae > CAG-303. Next base: position 26,336 of record CALWLV010000129.1, on the reverse strand, counting down.
TTTCAGCTGTTTTATTTATCCAAACTCTTCATGGTTGGGAACAGCAGTACATCTCTGATCGCAGCAGAATCTGTCATCAACATAACCATTCGGTCAATTCCAAATCCAATTCCACCTGTAGGAGGCATACCTATTTCCAATGCATTCAGGAAATCTTCATCTGTATGATTTGCTTCCTCGTCTCCCTGTGCAAACTGTTCTTCCTGTGCCTTGAAACGTTCTCTCTGGTCAATCGGATCATTCAACTCAGAATAAGCATTTGCCATTTCCCATCCATTCATAAAGAACTCAAAACGTTCCACATAATCCGGGTTCTCCGGTTTCTTCTTGGTCAATGGAGAAATTTCCACCGGATGATCCATCAGGAAGGTCGGCTGAATCAAATGTTCCTCTACAAATTCTTCAAAGAAGAGATTCAGAATATCGCCCTTCTTATGACGTTCTTCGAATTCTACATGATGTTCTTTTGCAACAGCTCTTGCCTCTTCCAGCGTGGTAATCTTGTCAAAGTCCACACCGGCATATTTCTTCACGGCATCCACCATGGTAATTCTCTCAAATGGCTTTCCTAAATCCATCTCCACGCCATTGTACACAATCTTTGTGGTGCCAAGCACTGCCTGTGCCACATGACGGTATAATTTTTCTGTCAAATCCATCATACCGTGATAATCTGTATAGGCCTGATATAATTCCATAAGTGTAAATTCCGGATTATGTCTGGTATCCACACCTTCGTTACGGAATACTCGTCCAATTTCATATACTCGTTCCAGACCACCTACAATCAGTCTCTTTAAATACAATTCCAAAGAAATTCTCAAATTGATATCTTCGTCCAATGCATTGTAATGAGTCATGAATGGTCTTGCCGCAGCTCCGCCTGCATTTGCCACAAGCATAGGAGTCTCTACTTCCATAAATCCCTGACCATCCAGAAATTTTCTGATTTCAGAAATGATTTTGGATCTCTTAATAAATGTTTCCTTTACATCCTGATTCATAATCAGGTCTGTATATCTCTGACGATAACGGATATCCGTATTGGTCAGTCCATGATATTTCTCCGGAAGAATCTGCAAGCTCTTAGAAAGCAGTGTCACTTCTTCTGCATGAACAGAAATTTCTCCCTTCTGGGTACGGAACACTTCACCTTTCACGCCCACAATATCTCCAATATCATATTTCTTAAAATCTTTATACGGATCTTCCCCCAGCGAATCTCTTGCAACATAGACCTGAATGTTGCCCTTTAAATCCTGTACATTACAGAAGGATGCTTTTCCCATCACACGTTTCTGCATGATACGTCCTGCAATGGACACTTTCTGTCCTTCCATTGCCTCAAAATTATCCTTAATATCTGCACTGTGACATGTCACATCATACTTCATGATTTGGAACGGATCTTTTCCATTTGCCTGTAAATCAGCAAGTTTTTCTCTTCTTACCTTCAGCAACTGGTTAATATCCTGTCCTGCATTCTGTTGTGCCATACGATTGTTCCTCCAATGATTTTCTGTAATTAATTTCTAGTTATATCTAAAATCTCATATTCCATGTTACCATATGCATTTTCCACTACGATTTTATCGCCTTTGGATTTTCCCATCAGCTCTCTTCCCAGTGGTGATTCGTTGGAAATCTTATTATTTAAACTGTCTGTTTCTGTAGAACCTACGAGAGTGAATTCCTCTTCCTCATTTTCTTCCATATCCAAAAGTTTTACGGTACATCCGATATTCACTTTCTTAATATCGATATCGTCTTCATCTACCACTTCCACGTTCTTGAGGATTTCTTTAATTTCTTCAATTCTGGAAACAATATCTCTCTGTTCTTCTCTTGCAGCATCATACTCGGCATTTTCAGACAAGTCACCCTGTTCTCTTGCTTCTTTAATTTTCTGAGCAACCTCTTTTAACTGTACCACCTCAAGATCCTGTAATTCGTCCTGTAACTTCTTAAGGCCTTCACCTGTAAGCATGCTTTTCTTTTCAGTCATTTTCAATAACCTTCCTTTAGATATATTTATAGTTCGTATCATTATATACCAGTATCTCCCTGATTGTCAAGAAATCTGGTGAAAAAAGGGCAGAAAAAACCATTCTTCTGCCCAAAATAATTCTATTCTTTTGCTACCTCTACGATGGATTTCACAGCCCCTGCCAAACCTTGAATGTCAGAAGGGATAATAATCTTTGTTGCCTTGCCGTCCGCAGCTTTCTCAAAAGCTTCCAGACTCTTTAACTGAATCACCGCATCGTCCGCACCGGCTTCGCGGATAAAACGGATACCATCAGCATTGGCTTTCTGAATCGTAAGAATTGCCTGTGCCTCACCTTCCGCCTCTCGTATGGTTGCTTCTTTCTTGGCTTCTGCACGCAAAATCTGTGCCTGCTTATCCGCTTCCGCATCCAGAATCGCAGATGCCTTCTTACCTTCTGCCACAAGAATGGTGGACTTCTTCTCACCTTCTGCAATCAGAATCGCCTCTCTTCGCTCACGTTCTGCCTTCATCTGTTTCTCCATGGCATCCTGGATTGCCGCCGGAGGGATAATGTTCTTTAATTCCACTCGATTGACTTTGATTCCCCAAGGGTCCGTTGCCATATCAAGAGAAGCTCTCATCTTTGTATTAATTGTTTCTCTGGAAGTCAGTGTCTCATCCAGTTCCAAATCACCGATGATGTTACGAAGTGTGGTAGCAGTCAGATTCTCAATGGCCATAATTGGATTGTCCACACCATAAGCAAACAACTTCGGATCTGTAATCTGATAAAAGACGACTGTATCAATTCTCATCGTGACATTGTCTTTCGTAATAACCGGCTGAGGTGGGAAATCCACCACCTGTTCTTTCAATACTACTTTCTTTGCTACTTTATCAATTAACGGCATCTTAAAATGCAGACCAACGGACCATGTATCCTTATATCCGCCCAGTCTTTCGATTACAAACGCCTGTGCCTGTGGCACAATCTTAATACACCCTGCAATTACCAAAATAATCACGATTACAATCACGATTGTCGCAATAAACCCGGCACTTCCTGCCGCAAAAATTCCTCTCACCATTTTTTCTTCCTCCATATTTTTTATTTGTCCATAACCGGACCATTCACCACGCTCAACGGTTGTACAATTGCCTTCACACCACTAATTTTCATAATACAGACAATGGTATCTTTTTGAATTACCATCCCGTCGTGCTGTGCTCTTGCCATCCATTCCACGCCATTGATCATCACATGGCCGGTCTCATTGATATTGTCGATGGTCTCAGAGACTTTCACCTTTTTTCCAATCAGACTGTCCACATTCGTCTGGGTCGTACTCTTATTCAAATACTTTCTCGCCAGAGGTCGTGTGGTAATCAGCAGAATAATGGAAACTAAAAAGAACACGATTAACTGCCATATGAAATCCACACCTGCGACAGACATCCAGAATGAAATAAATGATCCGCCGGCAAACCAGATGGTTGTCAGACCCAGTGTGATAATTTCAAATAGCAGAAATACAATAAATAAAATCAGCCAAAAATACGATTCCACTGCAATCCATCCTCCCTTTCTTTGACTTTTTAATCATACAATATTTCCGCCTTTCTTGCAAGGGATTTAGGCATATTTACAAAGATTTAAGGATTGAAACTTCATACAAAAACAGACCTCTTCCCCGAATCACTCCGGTTCTGCAGGTCTGTCTGTAAACTTGCTCATTTTATTTATCTCAATTTATCTATAAAATACCTGATTTCCTATAATGGAATATTCCTGGTATCTTCCGTATTTTGCAACCGCTTTGGTGCAGAAAGAGGTATAATTCGGAACATTATTCACTCCTGCCAATGCCTCTCGTGCTGCCTGAATGGAGCCGGAATTTGGTCCATTTGAAATTGCTCTGTCTAAAGCACCATTTCTTACCACAGAAAACTGTCCGCTTGCATAAATAACATCACTGATGGTATTTCCATATTTTCCGGAATTTAATCTGTTCAGTACAATATTTGCCACTGCCAGTTTTCCCTCATAGCATTCGCTTCCTGCCTCTGACATGACTAAGCATGCAAGAAGATAGGTATCATCCGTACTCATGGTATATGCAGATGTTTGTACCGTTTCTGCAACGACTGCCTTTTTCTGCTCCTGTAATCTGGCCTGTTCAGCTGCTGCGGCTTCTTCTGCCAGTCTTGCCTTTTCTTCTGCAATTCTTGCACGTTCCGCTTCTATGGCTGCCTGTTCTTCCTCGATGGTAATACCGGTTCCAATCTCGTACTGAATAGTTACATACTCTTTCGCAGTATATCCCTGGATTCCGTCATAACTGACTGCCACCCAGTCTCCTTCTTCCGCCATGACTTTCATGGCTGTGCCTGTATTAATGGTTGTCTGAATACCATAATCCGTTCCCGGACCTTTTCTCAGTCTTAAGCTGTCCACATTGCTGGTTGCAATCAATGGGCAGACATTAGGAATATTGGCTTCTGCATCATGGGCAAACCATACGTATTCATTTTTCACAAACCCTTCCACATTGCCAGACTGAATGTAGGACCATTCGGCACCTCTCTCGAGTACGGTTCCTCCTGTTCCCGCATATAATTTACCAACAATTTGCCCATTCTCAGAACCTTCTGTTCTCACATTCAGATATTCGTCCACATTTACCAGGAAGAAATCTGCATATGCATAAGGTTCCTCAGTAGGAGTTTCTGTCTCCGGCTGAGTTTCCGCCTGGGTTTCGGGCTGTACCTCTGTTTCCTGTTCTGTTGTTGTCTCGGTGGCTGGTTCTTCCTGTACGGACTTGGCTGTGTTCCCATTCACCAAGGTACCGCCGTAAAAGCCTTCCAGTGTAGCTCCAACAAGAATATTATCCAGTCTCTCTATGGACAACACACTGCTCATTTCTTTTGAATCAACTTCTACAAATGTCTCAACATTTGCCGTCTGCGCTATTTTATCACTTTTGTTTAAGCCATTGACAACAAGTCCGGCTGTTGCTGCAAGTATGGTTCCGCATGTAATGATTGCAACTGCCTTATCGCGCTTGATAGCCTTCATAAAGTCCTCCAATCCGCTGTTTCCAGCATGTAATAAAGCTGTTTTTTGAGTTTTTTTCTCGCTTTATTACGCAATTGTTAAATTTGTTGCAAGTTGTATTCAGCATGATAGCAAATATTTTTTCTTTTGTCAACCCTATTTGGAAATTTTTTTCCAATACAATTTTTTCCCTCTGTCATTATTGTATCATTTTTTTCGCGATTCATACATCAAAATTGCTGCTGAAACAGCGGCATTTAACGACTCTAATTTCCCCTGCATTGGAATCTTAATTAACCGGTCTGCCATTCCGGAAATTTTTTCTGACAAGCCCTTGGATTCGTTTCCAATCAGGAAAGCGGATGACCCCTGATAAGAAATCTCATCATAATTTTTTTCGCCTTTTAAATGGGCGGCATAAACCGTCACATTATGATTTTGCAAATCCCGGATGGCATCCTCCAGATTCTCATACATGAAATACGGCACCCGGAAAACAGAACCCATAGTGGAACGAATTACTTTTGGATTAAATAAATCTACAGTGGATTTATTCATAATGACAGCCGACACTCCCGCACCCTCTGCAGTCCTCATAATTGTTCCTAAATTCCCCGGATCCTGTAAGGATTCCAACAGGATAAATGTCTGTTTTTCAGAATTGTTCAAAATTGTTTCCAAGTTGTATTCTTTTTGTCTGACAATACATACAATTCCCTGAGGAGTTACCGTGTCACATATTTCTTTAAAAATCGAATCCTTCACGATAATATAGCTGCTCTTTAATTCGTCTTTATGTTCTTTCAAAAAACTCTCTGAAACATATGTATTTACCAAATCTTCTTTGGGAATCTCCCGATAAATTTTCAGCCCTTCTGTTACAAATAATTTCTCTTTTTTTCTGGCAGCACTTTTTGTCTGCAGACGGTTGATATCCTTTATATGCTGATTAGACAATGAACTAATAAACATAAATTCTCCTTTATTTCTGAATTTTGCATTTATTTATTGAAATATTTTTTCAATAACATGATCTTCCCCTATCACAATGACAATTGTTCCCTCTTCCAATGGAGTATCCGGCTCAACAAATGAATTGATTTTACCATCTTTCTTAATTCCAACCACGTTTAGTCCGTATTTTTTTCTGAGATTCAGTTGGATTAGATTCTTTCCTATCCATGATTTGGGAATTTTACCCTCTGCAACACAGAAATTATCAGACAATTCAACTAATTCTTCTAAATTATTCACCGCTAATCTTCTGGCAATTTTTAATCCCATCTCTCTTTCCGGAAATATGACAGCGTCTGCTCCAACCTTTCGAAGCACCGTTTCATGAAGTTCATTTCTGCATTTGGCAATTACTTTAGGCACTCCTGCTTCCTTTGCCAACAGCACAGCCATAACCGCTGCCTCCATGTTGTCTGTCAATGCCACAACCACTACATCCATATCAGAAAGACCGATTGCCTTCACCGAATCCTGATCCATCATATCCGCTTTCACTGCATATGTGACAAAATCGGATATCTCCTGTACTTTATCTTCATCGGAATCAATGGCAAGTACATTTCCTCCCATCTGAGAATATTTCTTGGCAACGCTCATTCCAAATTTTCCAAGTCCAATCACTGCAATTTCCTTCATATTTTCCTCTCAATCCATCGGATTCATTTCTATCAAATTTACAAACTATTTATATAGAAGAAACTCATCCAACTATAATATGTGCGGTTGCATTTTCCCGCATATTTTCTTCGGTTGCTCTTTTCCGACGAAATGCCATCATAAGTGTAATCGGTCCAATTCGTCCGGCGAACATCAGACAGCATAAAATAATTTTTCCTGCATCGGTAAACGATGCTGTATTTCCTCTGCCCAGTCCTACCGTTCCCATAGCAGACACGCACTCAAATACAATCTCTTTCAATGGCAAATCCTCAATAATGGTTAAAACCATAATGGCAGTCCCCAAAAAGCTCAATGCCAGTATAAAAATGGAGAGTCCCGCCCGAATATTTTCTCCTGCAATCCTTCGATTAAATCCTGTCGTATCCCGCCATCCTTTAATCTCACTTCGGATAGCAAGAAAAATCATAGCCATACTGGTGGTTTTCACCCCACCGGCCGTGCCCAGCGGAGAACCTCCGATAAACATCAATATTACAATAATAATATAGGAAGAATCTCGAAAATTTTCCTGTGGTATGGTAAGAAATCCTGCTGTTCTTGTTGTCACTGACTCAAAAAAAGAGCTTAACAGTTTATCTTCCATTTTCAAATTTCCTATCGTTGCAGGATTTGTATATTCAAATGCAAATATAAGTACAGTTCCGACAATTATCAGAATAACAGTCATAGTAATGGCTAATTTTGCATGGACACTCAGGCGTTTCAATATCTGTCCACGTATTTTTTTGATTTTTACCGCCTTTTTCAAATTTTCTATGAACTCCCACCATACTACAAATCCAATTCCTCCTGAAATAATCAGAAAACAACTTGTCAGATTGACAATCCAGTTTTCCCGGTAATCGCACAGACTGTTTGGTCCCAAAATATCAATTCCCGCATTACAAAATGCAGACACGGAATGAAACAGACTATACCACAATCCCTGTGCGACTCCATACTCCGGCACGAAGACAATGGCATACAAAAGCATTCCGATTCCTTCTATTATAAATGTAAGCTTGATAACCCAGAGTACAAAGTGCGTCAGTCCATCCATGGAAGACAGATTATAGGATGTCTGTATCAGCAATCGATTTTTCATATCAATTTTTTTGTGCAGGAGCATCAATACACCCACTCCACAACATACGACGCCAAGACCGCCTAGCTGAATCAGAATCAATATGATAATATGACCAAACAAATTGAATTGCTCCGCAACTGTCACCACGGTCAATCCTGTTACGCACACGGATGTAACCGCCGTAAACAAACTATCAATAAACGGAGTAAATGTTCCCTTAGAAGAGGAAACAGGCAATGACAAAATCACTGCCCCAATGAGAATCACTATGAAAAATCCAAGCACAATTGTCTGTGTTGCATTAAATGTTTTTTTTCTCATCATCTGATTCCACCCTCCACTATCTGGACAGACGTTTACTTACTTCGTACTGGTATTCCGGAATGTCCTTTGTCATAGCAAGTGCTTCATCGATTTCAAAGTCCACATAATCTCCGCCTTTGTAAGCTACCACTCGATTACTTGCTCCCTGGCAGAGTAAATCAGCGGCATACGCCCCCATAATGGAAGCATACATACGGTCTTTACAGGTTGGTGAACCACCTCTTTGCATATGTCCGAGAATGGTTGCCCTTGTTTCCATACCGGTAGCAGCTTCAATTCTTTTTGCCATGGAAGCAGAATGTCCGATTCCTTCTGCATTGATAATGATATGGTGTTTCTTTCCTTTCTTTCTGGAATTAATGATATGATTAATCAGCTTCTGTTCATCGTGGTTATAACGTTCCGGAAGCAGAATGTCCTCTGCACCGTTTGCAATTCCACACCAGAGTGCAATGTATCCCGCATGTCTTCCCATAACTTCAATAATACTGCATCGTTCATGGGAGGTCGATGTATCTCGTACTTTATCAATGGCATCCATGGCCGTATTCACTGCCGTATCAAATCCAATAGTATAATCTGTACAGGCAATATCCAGGTCAATGGTTCCCGGAACACCGATGGTATTAATTCCAAGATGTGCCAGTTTCTGTGCTCCACGGAATGAACCATCTCCGCCGATAACAACCAATCCTTCAATACCATGTTTCCTGCAAATTTCCGCGCCCTTCATCTGGCCTTCCGGTGTTACAAAATCCATACAACGGGCTGTTCCCAGAATGGTTCCACCCCTCTGTATAATATCCGATACACTGTGGGCATCCATATCCACAATTTCTTCTTCTAACAGCCCCTGATATCCACGCATGATACCTTTCACTGTCTTTCCTTTGGAAAGTGCGGTTCTTACTACTGCACGAATAGCTGCATTCATACCGGGCGCATCACCGCCGCTGGTCAGTACACCAATTGTATTAATCTCTTTTGCCATAATCGATTCCTCCTATCAGACTATTCCATTCACAACGTTATTTTAATACTATTTTTTCACGATTTCAACATCTATTTTCATAACAATTTTTTCAGATCACCAATGCCACATTTTTTTCACCCAGCATTTGTTTTAATGTATTTAATAATTCCGGTTCTGCATTTACATGGTATGCCGGTCCCAATACTTTCTTTGCTTTTTCTTTCTTTAAATAGATAACAATCTTATCATTTCCATCTGATTCTTTAATATTCGCAAGAAGCTGTTGAAATTTCTCCTCATACTCCGCCTTATCGGCAAATTGAAGCCATATTTCTGATGAAACAGCACCAAATTCTGTAATCTGGTCACAAATTAATTTTCCATCTTCTTCCCCACTGACTGTTATCCTTCCACTGACAAAAATTTTATTATCCTCGGTCAGTACTCCGCGATATTTCTCATAAATCTTTGGGAATATAAGAACTTCCACCGTTCCATACAAATCTTCCACCTGGATAAATGCCATAAGACTGTTGTTTCTGGTCACTTTTACCGTAATTTCTGAAATAAGGCCTCCTATCACCTCGTTTCTTCCATCTTCTACTACAGTATCTCCCTCTTCATTGATACGAAAATCAAGACTTGTCCTGGTGATATGTTTCCTCCATTTCTCCTCATACTCTTCCAATGGATGCCCGCTAATATATAATCCCATGATTTCCTTCTCAAAGGCAAGAAGTTCTTCCTTGGAAAATTCCTCTACCTTTGGGAACTTTATCTGAAAATCCGATTTCAAATCTTCTGATACAATATCAAACAGGGACATCTGTCCTGTCATCATTTTTTTCCTGGATTGGGAAATATCATCCATAATCCCTCCATAGATCATCATTTTCTGTTTCCGGTTTCCCTCAAACTCATCCAATGCCCCGGATTTAATCAAACTTTCTACAATTCGTTTACTCATATCCCGATCTGACATACGCTCTAAAAACTCTTGCAGATTCCTGTATGGCCCTCTCTCCTGTCTCTCCGCAACAATCTGGTCCACTACATTTCTTCCCACACTTTTTAACGCGCACAGACCATAGCGGATAGAATCTCCCTGAGCTGTAAAATTACGCTCACTCTCGTTAATATCCGGCGGAAGAATTGGAATTCCCATACCTTTACATGTCAATACATATTCTGTTACCTTGGATAAATTGTCTATCACGCTGGTGAGCAGAGAAGCCATAAATTCCACCGGGTAATAGTACTTTAAATATGCCGTCTGATAAGAAACCACACCATATGCAGCCGCATGGGATTTGTTGAAGGCATATTTTGCAAAATCGATCATTTCATCATAGATCCGATTGGCGGTAGCCTCATCAATTCCCCGTTTGATACATCCGTCTACTCCTTCTTCCTCGTTTCCGTAAACGAAGCTCTGCCGTTCCTTCTCCATCACTGCCTGTTTTTTCTTCGACATGGCTCTTCGCAGCAAATCACTTCGTCCAAGGGTGTAACCTGCCAGATCTCTTACAATCTGCATCACCTGTTCCTGATAGACGATGCACCCGTGGGTGGTCTTTAAAATAGGCTCCAGCTGCGGGCAGTCATAGGTGATGGACGATGGATCATTTTTACCTTTTAAATACTTTGGAATAAAATCCATCGGTCCCGGACGATACAATGCAATACCGGCTACAATATCTTCCAGACTTTCCGGTTTTAATTCTTTCATAAAGCTTTTCATTCCTGCAGATTCTATCTGGAAGATTCCTTCTGTCTTTCCTGTTCCGATGTAGTCCAGAACCTGTTTATCGTTATAGTCAATCTCATTCAAATCCAGATGAATTCCCTTATTTTTCTCCACTAAGCGAACTGCATTCTGAATGACGGTAAGCGTACGAAGTCCCAAAAAATCCATTTTGAGCAGTCCCAGTTCTTCTAATGTAGTCATGATATACTGCGTTGTGATGGTTCCATCGGAAGACCGGGACAATGGTACATATTCATCTACCGGTTTTCCGCTGATTAACACTCCGGCCGCATGCATGGATGTATGCCTTGGCAGTCCTTCCAGACGTTTGGACATATCAATCAGATAATGTACCTGCTCATTTTGCTCATATTCCTTGCGAAATAGTGGATTCATCTGCAATGCTTTATCTATGGTAATATTCAATTCATTTGGAATCATCTTAGCTATGGCATCCACCTGTGCATACGGCATGTCCAGCACTCTTCCCACATCCCGGATCACTCCCTTGGCCGCAAGGGTACCGAAGGTTACAATCTGTGCCACATTATCTTTTCCATACTTGGATACCACATAATCAATCACTTCACCTCTGCGTTCAAAACAAAAATCCACATCGATATCAGGCATACTCACACGTTCCGGATTTAAAAATCGCTCAAAGAGCAGGCTATATTTCATAGGATCAATGTCTGTAATTTCCAGAGTATATGCAACGATACTTCCCGCAGCAGAACCTCTTCCCGGTCCTACCATAATGCCATTGGTCTTTGCAAAATGAATAAAATCCCATACAATTAGAAAATAATCTATGAATCCCATATTTTTAATGACAGAAAGCTCATAATCCAGACGTTCCGTCAGTTCTTTTGTTTCTTCCGGATACCGTCTCTTCAGTCCGGAATAACACAGATGATGAAGGTATCGCCAGGATGCCTCTCCCTCTGTCGTCTCACTATCCCAAAATTCCTTTGGCACCTCATATTTTGGCAGTTTGCGGACGCCAAACTCAATTTCCACATTACATCTTTCCGCAATTTTTGCTGTATTATCAATTGCTTTCTGAGCATATGGGAATAATTTTCTCATCTCTTCTTCCGATTTCAGATAATACTGACCGCCCTCGTATCTCATACGGTCTTCGTCCATGACACGTTTCCCTGTCTGGATACACAAAAGAATATCATGGGCTTCGTAGTCTGTATCAAAGGTATAGTGAACATCATTGGTTGCCACAAGTTCCATTCCCAATTCTACACTCATGCGAAGCAGATCCATATTGACTTTCTTCTGTAAATCAATGCCGTGATCCTGCAGTTCCAGAAAGAAATTTTCTTTTCCAAAAATATCCTGATACCGCAATGCCGCCTGACACGCTTCCTCGTACATATCTCTGCTCAGAAATTTTTGCACTTCCCCTGCCAGACAGGCACTTAACGCGATAATGCCGTCGGAATATTCCCTCAGAACTTCATAATCCACACGAGGCTTATAATAATAACCCTCTGTAAATCCTTTTGAAACAATTTTCATCAGATTATGATATCCCTGATTGTTTTCTGCCAAAAGCACCAAATGGTAATAGCGGTCCTCACTATGATTTGTTTCTCTTTCAAATCTGGACCCCGGTGATACATAAATCTCACAGCCAATCACAGGTTTTACCCCCGCTTCTCTGGCTGCCTTATAGAAATCAATGACCCCATACATTACTCCATGATCCGTAATTGCCAGACTGTCCATATTCAATTCCTTCGCCCTGGCCACCAGCTCCTTAATTTTGCTGGACCCATCCAGAAGACTGTATTCTGTATGTACATGTAAATGTGTGAATGCCATATTTTACTCCTAACTTTTCTCTCTTTGATAGAAAAAGCCGCCGTATATGAGCGGCAGCTTTTTCCTGTTTATGATTGTGCGCAGCAAAGATATTTTTCTATGTTCTGGATTGCTACTGTTTCATCATCTCCATCTGCTGACACGGAAATATTCTCTCCCGTCGCAATATCCAGTGTCATCATACCCATAATGCTCTTGGCATTGACTTTCTTTGTTCCATGCTCCAAATAAATGGCGCTTCGAAACTGACTGGCCTCCTGGATAAACAATGCAACGGTTCCCACATTCAATCCACCTGGAATTCCAACCTTCATATCTTTTACAATCATTTTCTTTCTTCCTCCTTGCCTCTTAGCGCTAATGCAATTTCACTGATTCGTTTCAGTCTGTGATTTACCCCTGATTTTCCCAAAGGCGGTGACATCATCGCTCCAAGCTCTTTCAAAGAGACATCGGGATTTTTCAACCGCATCCTTGCTACTTCTTCCAATACATCCGGCAATGCTGCCAGCCCCATAGTATTTTCTATATAACGAATATCTTCTACCTGCCGTACTGCAGCATTAACTGTTTTTGTGAGATTTGCCGTCTCACAGTTCACCTTACGATTGACTGAATTGCGCATTTCCTTCAAAATACGCACATTCTCCAAATCCATCAGCGAAACGTGAGCCTGCATCACATTCAATAAATCTACAATTCCGGCTCCTTCCTTTATATATACCACAAAATGCTTCTTCCTTTCAACTATTTTCGCATCAATTTGAAAAGTTTTTATGATTTCGGACAACTGAACAGCTTTCCGTTCACTTTCACATACGATTTCAAGATGATAGGATTTCTCCGGTGCGCTGATGGAACCTGCCGCCAGAAAAGCACCTCTGATAAAAGCTCTCTTACAGCAATCCTGCATAATAATCACATTATTGACAATGGACATATTTTCCCGGATTTCCTGTTGATCATCCATCAGTCTTGTAGCCTGCAGAATCCGGATTGCTGATCCATGGTCATTCACTGTCACTGTATACACTCTGCTGTTTTTTAAATGTGCATTTTGTCTTATGGAAATTTCTCCATTGATATGAAATGCATATTGCAGTAAAGTAAAGTATGCTCTTGCAACTGCGATATTTTCTGTATGTATCTTTACAGAATACTGATTTCTTGCAGATATGACAATATGTCCACAGATACTGATGATGGCTGTGATTTCTGCAATCTGGCAATGTCTTGCAGGCACAGGCGTCCTGGACAATTCTTCTTTCACATCTCTTGAAAATGACATCTCTATTCCCTTCCTATATCTCTATGTATAATATTAATGCCATAATCCGCATTCTGGCTTAATTTTTCATACAAAGTATTTGCCACCGTCACAGAACGGTGTTTTCCACCGGTACATCCAACACTGATGACCAGCTGATTCTTTCCCTCTGCAATGTAATTTGGAATCAGAAATGTTATCATATCCTCCAGCTTCGTTATGAATTCCACTGAGACTGGAGAATCCATCACATATCTTCTGACTTCCCAGTCATTTCCGGTCATTTTACGAAGACGTCTGTCATAGTAGGGATTTGGCATAAACCGTACATCAAAAACCAAATCGGAATCCACCGGAATTCCGTATTTGAATCCAAAAGAAAGAACGGTCACCATCAGATTCTTATAATCCTTGTTCTGTACAAAAATTTTTTCCATCTCCCGACGAAGGTCTCTGGTCAAAAGATTATCTGTCTCAATGATATAATCCGCCTGTTTCTTTAATTCTTCCAATTCTTTTCGTTCCAGTGTAATCCCTTCATCCACTCTTCCTTCCGGCACCAGGGGATGGATTCTTCTCGTTTCTTTGAAGCGCTTAATCAGCGTCTCATCGCATGCATCCAGAAAAAAAATCTCTTTCTTTGGAATTGTATCCAGCACGGACTCTAATTCCTGCACGTCTCCACTTCGAATATCCACTCCCAATGCTACCTTATCGATACCTCCTTCTGACCCAAATGACAACTCAGCAAACTTCTTCACCAAAGGTACAGGAAGATTATCCACACAGAAATATCCCAAATCCTCTAAAATTTTCATGGCTGTACTTTTTCCTGCTCCAGACATTCCTGTCACTACTATAAATCTCATTTTACCACCCTGACTTCCATTTCAAGTCTTACACCGAATTGTTCATAAACTTTATTCTGCACCTTTGAAATTAATTCTAAAATTTCTCCGGCCGTAGCATTTCCTTTATTAATCACAAATCCACTGTGTTTTTCCGAAACTTGTGCATCTCCTATGGTTTTTCCCTTCAATCCTGCATCTTCAATGAGTTTTCCTGCAAAGTATCCTTCCGGACGCTTAAAGGTACTTCCTGCGCTTGGATATTCCAAAGGCTGTTTTTCTCTCCGCCTGTGGGCCAGTTCTTTCATCTTACCGCTGATTTCCTCCCGATTTCCCGGTTCCAGCAGCACTTCTGCCTCCAGTACCACAAACGGCTCTTCCATCATGATGCTGTGCCGATAAGAGAGCTTTAATTCCTCTTTCGAAAGCCAGCAGATTTTTCCTTCTTTATCTAACACTTTTACCCGGACAATACAATCCTTCATTTCTCCGCCATAGGCACCGGCATTCATTACCACTGCGCCTCCCACGGTTCCCGGTATGCCCGCTGCAAATTCCAGTCCGGTCAGTCCTGCCTCCTCCGCCTTTTTCGCCATTTGGGATAACAAGACGCCGGCTCCTGCACGCAACCTATTTCCTTCTACTTTTAAATCTTCCGGAAATCTTCCTATTTTCACTACCACACCATGATATCCATCATCCACAAATAATACATTACTTCCATTTCCTATCAGATACCAGGAAATATTTTCCTTCCTCAGAAAATGAATCAGTTCTGTCAGAACAGCTTCACTTTCAGCTGTTACAAAATAATCTGCCTTTCCTCCTGCACGAAAGGTTACATGACGGCTCATTGGCTCATCCACCAGCACTGCCTCTTCTCCGGCAATCCTTCTTAATTCTGTCAAGATTTCCTTATTCACCTAAACCACCTAACTAATCAGTGCCGAAGCACCGTATATGCCTGCATCATTACCTAGTTTTGCCAGCAAAAATTCCACATTTCTGCATGGCCGGAACACATATTTCTGAAATTTCTGTTCCACTTCATCAATCAAAATTTTTCCTGCCCTGCTCACACCGCCTCCTATGACGATTGCCTGGGGATTTACAATATTGGCTACAAAAGAAAGTGCCAGACCCAGATATTCTCCCAGTCCCTGTACCGCTTTCATAGCAAGAATATCTCCTGCCTTTGCCGCGTCAAAAACATCCTTGGCGCTACATTCCTCCTGTAATCCGGTATCCGGATAGAAAGATTTCAGATTTTTTACCACCCGAACTACACCGGTAGCACTTGCATACTGCTCCAGACATCCATGTTTGCCGCAGTTACATCTGGCCTCCTCTTTGGGATTTACCGTGATATGACCGATTTCACCTGCTCCTCCATTGGCTCCGGTAAGAATCTTACCATCTATGATGATTCCACCGCCTACTCCGGTTCCAAGTGTCACCATCACCACATTGCGGCGCCCCTTTGCAGCACCGGCAGTCTGCTCTCCCAATGCTGCCACATTTGCATCATTGGCCGCCTTTACCGGCAATCCGTGAAACTGTTCTGAGAAAGCTTTTTCCACAGGGAACACGCCCCATCCAAGATTCACACAACCCAGAATATTTCCCTGTTCATCCACGGGACCCGGAAGGCCTACTCCCACACCCATACATTCCTCCACAGTCAAATCATGTTCTTCCATAGCCTGATTCAGGCGTTTCGTAATCTGTTCTATAATATGACTTCCATCCTCGGTTTTATCCGTCGGAATCTCAAATTTTTCCAACAATGTTCCCTGCTCATCAAATAACCCCATTTTTACTGTGGTTCCACCCACATCCACACCAAATTTATACATATTACACACCCTCACCGAAATTTATTCTTCTCTTGGTCTTCCCAGATTCTCCTGAACTCTGCGGTATAATTCCTGTGCCGCATTATAACCCATCTTCTTCTGACGATGATTTACTGCCGCAGCCTCTACAATAACTGCAAGATTTCTACCCGGACGAATTGGAATGGAATAGCTTACTACTTTATTTCCTAAAAATTCTGTATATTCCTCGTTCAGACCAAGTCTGTCATATTCCTTATCCCGGTTCCACTCTTCCAGCTTAATGACCATGTCAATACCCTGTGTCTCCTTTACACTTTCCACACCGAACAATGCTTTTACGTCAATAATACCAATACCACGAAGTTCGATAAAATGTCTGGTGATATCAGGGGCAGTACCAATCAATGTCTCATCGCTTACTTTTCGCAGTTCCACCACGTCATCGGTAACAAGACGATGTCCACGCTTAATCAACTCAATGGCAGCCTCGCTCTTACCGATTCCGCTTTCACCCATAATCAAAACGCCTTCTCCGTATACATCCACCAAAACACCGTGAATGGAAATACATGGTGCCAGTTCCACATTCAGCCAGCGAATAATCTCCGCCATAAAAGACGATGTGGTCTTCTGGGTAATCAGCACCGGAACGCCATATTTTGTTCCCGCATCTACCAGTTCCTGATCCGGCTCCATACCACGACAGAACACAATACATGGAAATCTCTGAGACATCAGCTTCTCATAAATGTTCAGTTTCAAAGCCGTATCCATCTGCTCCACATAAGAATTCTCTGTAAAGCCAATAATCTGTACACGATTCTTATCAAAATGCTCAAAATATCCTGTCCATTCCAATGATGGTCTGTTGATATCCGGCACCGTAATTCTGATTCTGTCCGTATCAATACCCGGATTACAAAGTTTCAAATCATAATTTTCAATTAACTTTGATACACTTACACTACTAGCCATAATTCCTCCTACCAAAAAACTTTCTTTTATTATATATAATGCCCGTCATTTAGACAACCCTTTTCGAAAAAACTCATACACCTTTTTCGCTGCCCCTTCATTCATGGATGGAACTTGTTTTAATTCTTCCACAGAGGCTTCTTTTATTTTTCCAATGTCGGCAAAATATTTCATCAGGGCCTTTCTCCTTGTTGGGCCAATGGACTCAATTTCATCCAGAATGGAATGAATCTGTGCCTGCCCCCGCAGGCTCTTGTGATATTCAATGGCGAACCGGTGGGCTTCATCCTGTATTCTTGTAATCAGCCGGAAACTTTCGGAATGGGTATCGATTGGCAATTCTCTGTCCTGATATAATAATGCTCTGGTTCGATGTCTGTCATCCTTCACCATACCACACACGGGAATGGAAATCTTTAATTCATCCAGAACCTGAAGGGCAATATTGACCTGACCCTGACCTCCATCCATCATAATTAAATCAGGGAATTTTGAAAACTTTTCCATCCCTTCTCCCTCCTGACGTTCCGCCAATCCATGCTGGAATCTTCTGCTTAATACCTCATACATACTGCCATAGTCATTTGGTCCCTCGATGGTCTTAATCCGAAACTTTCGATAATCATTTCGCTTTGGCTTTCCATTTTCATAGACAATCATGGAACCAACAGACTGATAGCCTGCTGTATTAGAAATATCATATGCCTCGATACGATAATCATTATGGCTCTCAATTCCAAGCAATGTGAAAATATCCTGCATAGCACCGATTGTTCTCGCTTCTTCCCGCCTTACTTTATCCCGATCCAGTTCCAAAACCATTCGGGCATTCTTTCCGGCCAGTTCCACCATTTTCTCCTTCTGTCCCTTCTTTGGATGGAGAATACTTACCTTACTTCCCCGCTGCCTGGACAGATAATCGGCAATCACTTCCGCCTCTCTCAATTCCTCTGATACCAGGATTTCCTTTGGGATAAATGGCGTTCCGGAATAATATTGTTTCAAAAATGAAGTCAGAATATTATTTCCCTCGTCCACTGCGATTTTCACAAAGAAATGTTCTCTGCCCATGAGTTTTCCACCACGGATAAAGAATACCTGAACAACTGCTTCCTCTCCATCTGCAGCATAGGAAATCACATCCCGGTCAAGACCTTCCTCAGACGTAATCTTCTGTTTCTGTGCCACACTTTTCACACTATTCATCAGATCCCGATATTCCGCCGCACCCTCATAATTCATATCTGCAGACGCCTCATACATCTTCCGTTCCAGCATTTTGACCACTTCGTCATAATTTCCATTCAGAAATTTTAAGGCCTGCTCCACATGGGTTCCATATTCTTCTTTGGAAATATATCCCATACATGGAGCATCACACTGTTTCATATGATAGTTCAGACACGCCCGTCCATTTCCAATTTCTTTTGGCAATGCCCGGTTACAGGTACGGATGTGATAAATTTTCCTCAATAATTCTATGGTGTCTTTCACAGCTCCTGCACTTGTGTAGGGACCAAAATATCTGGACTTATCCTTCTTCATATCTCTGGAGAACAGGATGCGGGGATATTCTTCCCCAACAGTTACCTTAATATACGGATAAGTCTTATCATCCTTCAGCATGGTATTATACTTCGGTCTATGTTCCTTGATTAAATTGCATTCCAGAATCAGTGCTTCCAATTCTGAATCTGTCACAATATATTCAAAATAACTGATATGGGAAACCATCTGCTCAATTTTCGGCGTACGTTTTCTGCTGCTCTGAAAATACTGCCGCACCCGATTCTTTAAACTAATGGCTTTTCCCACATAGATAATCTCCTCTGACGCATCATGCATGAGATAGACTCCGGGACTGGACGGAAGTTTCTTTAATTCCTCTTCTATATTAAATTCTGTCATAACTGCGTTTCCTATTCCAAATATAATAAATACTTAAATCTCTTTGCCTAAAAACTGGGTCATATACAATTCATAGTATCTTCCCTGTTTCTCAATCAGTTCTGTATGATTTCCGCTTTCTACAATTCTTCCCTGGTCAAGTACCACGATAAAATCTGCATCCTGAATTGTGGAAAGACGATGAGCAATGATAACGCTGGTTCTGTCTTTCATCAGATTCACCATGGCATCCTGAATGTGTTTTTCCGTTCTGGTATCCACACTGGAAGTCGCTTCATCCAGAATCAGAATTTTTGGATTCGCAAGAACCGCTCTGGAAATAGCCAGGAGCTGTCTCTGTCCATGTGAGAGATTCTGTCCACTTTCTGTCAACATAGTATCATATCCATGTTCCATACGCCGAATCATCGTATTGCAATTTCCCATTTCCGCAGCAGCTTCCATCTGTTCATCGGTAGCATCCAAATCGGCATACTTTAGATTGTTGCGAATGGTATCCGAAAACAATACCGTATCCTGCAATACAATGGCAATATTCTTTCTCAATTCATTCATGGAGATTTCTCGAATATCTGCACCATCAATCAGGATTCTTCCCTGATTCACCTCATAAAAACGCATAAGCAAATTTACCACCGTGGTCTTTCCGCTTCCCGTTGCTCCTACCAGTGCCACTTTATGTCCGGCACGCACTTCCAGGTCAAAATCATATAAGACCTGTTTTTCCGGCACATAGGAGAAGTCCACATGTTCAAAGCGAATGACACCCTTTCCTTCCGGCATAGGGTCTCCGGACTTGTCTTCGCTGGTCTCATCCATAATGGCGAAAACTCGCTCTGCACCGGCAATGGCAGTCTGTATCTGTCCATAGAGGTTGGCAATTTCATTGATTGGTCTTCCAAACTGTTTTGCATAGACAATAAAAGCAGAAATCATACCAACCGATACAATTCCCCGGATTGCAAAGTATCCGCCAAATGCAGCAATAATAACAAAGCCGATGTTATTTACCACATTCATGACCGGTCCCATGGAACCACCAAGAATTTCCGCCATAATACCGGTCCTTGTCAGCTCATCCGAAGTACGGTCAAACTCCTCAATCACCGCCTGCTGTCTGTTATAAGCAACCACAGTCTTATATCCTGTAATATTTTCCTCAGTGGTACTATTTAAACTTCCCAGTAATTCCTGTCTCTTTACAAAAAACAGCTTCATACGCTTAGATAAAAATTTTGTCACAAAAATCGTCAGTACAACCGTAATACAGGATAGCAATGCCAGCTGCCAGCACAAATAAATCATCATTCCCACCGTACCAAGAACCGTCAGCACACCGGAAACCAAAGAACCAAAAGACTGTGACACTGTATTCGAGATATTCTCCACATCATTGGTCATACGGCTCATCACATCTCCATGAGGATGGGTATCCAGGTATTTCACCGGTAAATTTACAATTTTATGAAATAAATCTTCCCTCATGCGCTTTACAATTCTCTGACTTAAATGAGCGCTTAACAGGCTCTGAGCCAGGCTGCATAGTGCATAAAAACCATATATCACAAGCATCACTACAAGCACCGGAATGACCTTGTTAAATTTGCCTGCCGCAATAAAATCTATGGCATTGCTCTGCAGTTTTGGAGCATAAATGGAAAATCCTACCATCACAACTACCACAAGCATGAGTAAAACAGCCATTTTCTTCTCCACAGAGAAATAATGCAACAGACGTTTCAAGGTATCCTTACCATTCTTCGGTTTTTCTACCATTCCCATTCCGGGACCCCTTCTTCCACCCGGTCCCATCATAGGCATTTCTGCAGTTTTTTTGTTTTCACTCATGGATTTCACCTCCCTGTTTCAGCTGTGATGTATAGATATCGCGATAAATTTCACTCCTTTTCAGCAACTCTTCATGGGTACCGCAGTCGGCGATTCTTCCATTATCCAGAACTGCAATGCGATCTGCATTCTTTACCGATGCGATTCTCTGAGCAATGATAATCTTTGTCACATTTGGGTAAGATTCTTTCAATGCCTGATAGAGATTCGCCTCCGTCTTTAAATCCAACGCACTGGTGGAATCATCAAAAATCAGGATTTCTGCATGTTTTATCACTGCCCTGCTGATGGCAATACGCTGTTTCTGTCCACCGGACAAACTCATTCCCTTCTCAGCCACTATCGTATCATACCCATCCGGCTGTTTTAAAATAAACTCTTCCGCCTGTGCTATCCTGGCTGCTTTCCTGATTTCTTCATCTGTTGCGTCCGGATTTCCCCATGCAATATTTTCTTTGATGGTCTTACTAAATAGTTCACTCTGCTGCAGGGCAATGGATACTTTTCCTCTTAATTCCTCCAAATCATAATCCCGCACATCCTTACCATCTACCAATACCTGTCCTCCTGTTACATCATAGAATCTTGGTATCAGATTCACCAGCGAAGATTTGCCGCATCCCGTGGCACCCAGAATGGCAAAAGTCTCTCCTGCACGGATTTTAACAGAAATGTCTTTTAATACAGCATCCCCCTTTGCCTGTGGATAAGAAAAAGACACACTCCGAAATTCCACACTGCCTCTTTCCGTTTCCGGCTGAGTCGTTTCTTCCTCTCCATTTACAATCACCGGAGTACAGGTCAAAACCTCATTGATACGTTTCATCGATGCTGTTCCTCTGGAAACCGTCTGGAAAAGCATTGCCAACATCATAACACTGTTTAATATCTGAGATAAATATGTAATGGCAGCCATCACATTACCCGGAGTCACATCACCGGCTTTTACCTGTATCGCTCCCACATAAATAACCGCAACCACTGCCACATTCATGATAATGTTCATAATTGGCATCATATATGACAATAACACCAGTACACGAAGTTGTGTTCCCACCAGTTCGTCATTGGCATCAAAGAAACGTTTTTCCTCATAGTCTTCCTTCACATAAGCCTTCACTACCCGGACGCCGGTTACATTCTCCTGCATAACGGAATTTACACGATCCAGCTTTTTTTGCAACTTTCCGTATAATGGCGTTACTTTGGAAATAAAAAATATCACTGTAACCATAACCAACGGAAGGGCGCAAAGTACCACTACCCCAAAACTGAGATCCAGCTGTATCATGAAGAAAATGCCTCCAACGAAAAACATCATCATTCGTATAAATCCACGGATACACTGTGCCACCATGTTTTGCACCTGAGTAATATCATTGGTCACTCTGGTAATCAGGGAACCGGTGGAAAACTGATCTGTCTGTTCCAGTGATAATGTCATAATTTTCTGAAAACAATCTTTACGCATATCATTTCCAAAATTTTGGCTTGCGATATTGGTGCATACTCCACAGAGAACACCAAACACACCTCCAAGGAATACTACCCCTATCATTTTCACACCTTCGACAACCACAAGATTTAAATCACCCACACCCCCATTGGATAATCCTAATACCCCTTCATCTACGATGGTGCTCATCATTCCCGGCTGAAACAAATCCATCAAAACTTCCCCAATCATAAAAAGAGGAGCCAAAAGTGCAAAGAACCAATATTTCTTTAAATACTTTAACATCATTCAAATACCAGTACAGAAAAACTATTTGCCGGGATTGTGATATGATTCTCTTCCAGTTTTCCCTTCTTTACCTGGATTACCACATTTTCTTTGTGTTCCATGGTATTTTGTAATTCTTTATCTCCGCTAATATAATGTATGGTATACGGCATTCCTTTCTTTATCATTCCTTCTTCCAGTGAAAGAGTTTTCTCCTCATCTCCGGGATGCGCCAACTTGAGAATCATTCTTCCTTCTCTATCCTCTACCGCACTTGCATAAACGCCTTCTGTTTCTCCTTCCACCGACAATGTTCTGACACCACGGAATATACTGTATAGCTGCTGTACATAATAACTCGGCGTCACAAATGAACTTTCTCCATTAAACCAGATTAAGTTCGGTGACCACTGGGCATATCCCATTCTGGCAAATAACGGAGCATAGCTTGCCAGAACTACCACATCTGCATTGCGCTCCAGACCTGTCATAAAAGCTGCTTCTGCAATGGCTGCCTCCAGGGTATTG
The DNA here is from genome assembly GCA_944381595.1 of uncultured Roseburia sp. Classification (GTDB taxonomy): domain Bacteria; phylum Bacillota; class Clostridia; order Lachnospirales; family Lachnospiraceae; genus CAG-303. The sequence goes on along the minus strand of CALWLV010000129.1, from coordinate 2,712 downwards.
GCCTGTGGACAATTCATACGTCCGGCTCTTCCCGGAATATGACCGGCATATTCTCCTGCAAATACTTTCACGTTTCTATCATAGTTGTCATAAAAATCAACATGGTCATACAACCATTCCGGAGCCACATAATAATGTTCATCTATGGCATACACAAGATTTTTATTTTCTTTCGAAGCCTTCTTCGCCCAATCCCATGCCAGGTGATAACCACCGCTCCAGACATCTGCACCGGCACTTCCAATTAACTTCATCTGAGGATATTTCTCATGAATTGCTTTTTCAAACATCTCATATCTTCCAAAGAAATTCACCGATTCTGTCTGCCACTGTTCATTTCCAATTCCCAGGTATTCCAGTCCAAATGGTTCCGGATGTCCCATTTCGGCACGTTTCTTTCCCCATTCTGTGTCTGTGGTGCCGTTGGCAAACTCAATCAAATCCAATGCATCCTGGATAAAATCACGCATTTCCTGACTTTCTACATCTACTTTTTCCGTAGACATGAACTGGCAGGCAAGTCCCACATTCATCACCGGCAGAGGAGCTGCTCCCAAATATTCACAAAGCAGAAAATATTCATAATATCCCACGCCATAGGTCTGTCCATAATGGGAAAAAGGACCGGAAAATTCATTCCATTCATGATTGTTATGCACTGCCCAGCGGTTCCAGTTAAACTTTCGTTCTTCCACAGGAGCAATGGTGTCTTTCCAGTGATAACGATTCTCCAGTGTATTTCCTTCTACAATACAGCCACCCGGAAACCTCATAAAGGAAGGTTTCAAATCTTTCAGCCGTTCTGCCAGATCTTTACGAAACACACCAAGCACTGCATCTTCCGGCATCATGGAGAAAAAATCAAAGGCTGCAACACCCTCTCCCATCAAAGATACCACAAAGTCACCCTGTTTGATTGGTTTCTCCGGGGTTAAAATCAGGCTATACTTCTTCCAATCGTCTCCTTCCAGAGTCACAACATTTGCTGTCATAGTTTCGCCGTATTTGCGCAGAGATAACTCTACCTGTCTTGCTCCTTCTATGGCTTTCGCATAGAAGGATACAAAATACTTCTTTCCTTTCTCTGCATAAATACCATCGTAGGCTTTGTTGGCAAAAGAAGGTTTCTTACCTCTTCCCGAAAATATCAGATAATGAGGATTGATTTTATTGACCGGATGTTCGCTATGCATCTCCATATAAGAGCCCGCTCCATCATCTTCATATACAGACCATCCATATCCGCCATCAAACACAGTCCCAAAAGAATCCTTTTTGCCAAAAGCATGAACAGCTTCAAAATTACGGTTTTCTAACATCTCTGCGTGCAGACCGCCATCCAGACCGTAATTAATATCCTCAAAAAATATTCCATACATATCCGGTGATATCGGTACACTTCTCTTTTCTGTAATCTTCATAAAACCCTCCTTATATGTTATATGTTAATATCCAGTTCTACCGGACAATGGTCCGAACCCAAAATTTCTGTATGAATCTTCGCGTCTACCAGTTTATCCTTCAAATCCTCTGATGCAATAAAATAGTCAATTCTCCATCCTGCATTCTTTTCCCTGGCTTTAAACATGTAAGACCACCAGGAATACACCCCTTCCTGATTTGGATAAAAATAACGGTAGGTATCCAAAAATCCGGTTTCTAACAGTTTGGTCATCTCCCCACGCTCTTCATCGGTAAATCCTGCATTTTTGTGATTGGTCTTTGGATTCTTTAAATCAATTTCCTGATGCGCCACATTTAAATCCCCAGTCATAATCACCGGTTTCTTCTGTTTTAATTTCACAAGATATTCACGAAAATCCTCTTCCCATTTCATACGGTAATCCAATCGGGTCAATCCTCTCTGGGAATTTGGTGTATAACAGGTCACCATATAGAAATCCGGAAATTCCAGTGTAATCACTCTTCCCTCTGTATCGTGCTCCTCGATTCCAATTCCATACGTTACTGCTAAAGGCTTTTCTTTTGTAAAAATGGCAGTTCCGGAATATCCTTTCTTCTGGGCATAGTTCCAGTAATCATAATATCCTTCTTTCTCCCATTGAATCTGCCCCTCCTGAAGTTTAATTTCCTGAAGGCAGAAGATATCTGCATCCGCTTGTTCAAAAAAATCCATGAAACCTTTTTCCATACAGGCACGCAGCCCATTTACATTCCATGAAATTAATTTCTTCATATTTAATATGTCCTTTCCTATGATATAAGTTAATGATAAACGATTTCCAAAAAATATTCAATCATTTCTTACGCAAACCACCTTGACCAAAAAAGGCACTGTTCTTTCATGAACAATGCCTTTTATTTTATTCTGCTATTCGTCAATTTCCCAATGACCATTACTTCCTCTACCAACATAATGTACATTAGACATATCATTAAGTAACCGTTGCAATGTACGTGTGCTAATATTTAATTTCTCTGCCATTTCTTTTCTTGTAACTTTTGAATTATTCGTTATCAATTCAATAACCTGTTTCTGAGTGCCATTCTGAGTGCCATTCTGAGTGCCATTTCCTCCAACCTGCAATTCTGGCACATTTTCAATCGGGATAATTATTTCAAATGTATTCTCCTCTACAAACTTAGGTGTGCCACCGGAATACAATTTTGTATATTTATTCGTATTTCTCATTCCGGAACCCAATTCATCCGCATATCCTATTTCCCTAAACACCTTTGAAATTGGTGGAT